>CAZWBN010000005.1:22378-29744 GCA_964632095.1 uncultured Clostridia bacterium
AATTGCTAAATGAGAAACTAAAAAAAGAAATTGCTGAAAGGAAGAAAGCTGAAGAGAGATTAAAAGAAGAAAAAGCATACCTTGATAGTCTTTTTGATAGCGCTAAAGAAGCAATTGTTGTTACTGATAATAAAGGGATAATAATGAGGGTGAATAAAGAGTTTACAAGAATGTTTGGATATTCTGAGAAAGAGGCAATTGGAAAATTGATTGATGATTTGGTAGCAACCCCAGAACTTCGAGATGAAGCTAAATCATTTACAAAGAAGCTCGAGAAAGGTGAAAAAATATCTTTTGAGTCTTTAAGAAAAAGGAAGAATGGAAAATTAATACATGTTTGGAGTATTGGAGCTCCTATCATAGTAGATGGAAAACAAGTAGCAACATATTGCATTTATCGTGATATTACAGACCGTAAAAAAGCAGAAGAGAAGTTAAAAGAAACAGCAGAAGCTCTTGAAAGGTCAAACAGGGAATTACAACATTTTGCTTATGTTGCATCACATGACCTACAAGAGCCTCTTCGCATGATAGGAAGTTATGTTCAACTTTTAGCTCGGAGATATAAAGGAAAACTTGACAAAGATGTTGATGAATTCATAGAATTTGCAGTTGATGGAGTTAACAGATTGCAGAGAATGATAAATGATTTACTCTTTTATTCAAGAGTGCAGACAAGGGGAAAGCCTTTTGTCCCTACAGATTGTAATAAAGTCATTGAAAAAGTTAAAATGAATCTCAAAGTTGCTATAGAAGAAAGCCAAGCAATTATTACTTATGATAATTTACCGGTTGTGCTTGCTGATGAATCACAATTGATGCAATTATTTCAAAATCTTATAGGAAATGCAATAAAATTCTGCGATAAAAAACAGCCTGAAATTCATATCTCTGCTGAAAGAAAGAATAAAGAATGGGTTTTTTCGGTCAAGGATAATGGAATTGGAATTGACCCAGAATATAAAGAAAGGATTTTTCAGATTTTTCAGAGATTACATTCAAGAGATGAATATCCTGGAACAGGAATTGGACTTGCAGTTTGCAAAAGAATTGTCGAGCGCCACGGGGGTAAAATATGGGTTGAGTCAGAAGTAGGTAAGGGTTCAACCTTTTATTTTTCAATTCCAATAAGGGAGGAAAGCAAAAATGAATGAAAATTTAAGACCTATAGAAATTCTTATTGTTGAAGATAATCCTGGCGATATTAGACTAACTATAGAAGCATTAAAAGATAGTAAATTAAAAAACAATCTTCATATTGTGGAAAATGGGGAAGATGCAATAGCTTTTCTTAAAAAACAGGGTAAATTTCAAAATTCACCTCGCCCTGATTTGATTCTTTTAGATTTGAATTTACCAAAGAAAAATGGAAGAGATGTTCTTGCAGAAATAAAAAATGACCCAAAATTAAGAAGAATTCCAGTTGTTGTATTAACTACTTCAAGTGCTGAAGAAGACATTATCAGATCATATGATTTACATGCAAATTGTTATATAACAAAACCTGTTGATTTTGAACAATTTATAAAGGTTGTTAAAAAAATTGAAGATTTCTGGTTCACAATAGTCAAATTACCAGTAGACTGATAATTTAATAGTGGTGACAAAATGCAAAAAGTAAACTACAAAATTCTTTTAATAGAGGATAATCCTGGTGATGTAAGACTAATTCAGGAAATGCTCAAGGATGTAAAGGAAGCAGAATTTAATTTTATTCATGCAAAAAGACTTTCTGAAGGAATTGAACTTCTTTTAAAAAACGGGATTGATGTTGTTTTATTAGATCTTTCCCTTCCTGATAGCAGGGGGCTTGAGACCTTTAGAAGCCTGCGTAAAAGAATTCCTGATATTGCTGTAATTGTTTTGACAGGACTTGATGATGCAGAAACAGGGATGAAGGCAGTCCAGGAAGGGGCTCAGGATTATTTAATAAAAGGGAAAGTAGATGGACAACTCCTTTTCCGCTCAATATGTTATGCGGTGGAAAGAAACAGAATGTTCAGACAATTAAAGGAATTAGCTGTAAAGGATGAGCTAACGAAATTATACAATAGAAGGGGTTTCTTAAATTATGGAAGAGAGCTTCTTGAGATAGCTAAAAGGACAGGGAATCCAATATTTTTATTATATGTTGACCTTGATGGAATGAAACAGATTAATGATAATTTTGGGCATCAAGAAGGGGATAGAGCTTTAATAGAGATATCAAATATAATAAAAAGAACTTTTCGAAGAAACGATATTAAAGCAAGAATAGGAGGGGATGAATTTGTAGTTCTTGGTATAGCAACATTGTGGGATAAAAAGGAAGGATTATTTGAAATCCTTGTAAATAGATTAAAAAATAATGTAGAAGAATTCAATTCAAAGAGCAATCTTCCATATGAACTTTCAGTGAGTGCTGGACTTGTCTCTTTCCCCCCAGAAGCTGTTGGGGATATTGAACAACTTCTTGAAGAGGCAGATAAAATTATGTATGAGCAGAAGAAAAAGAAGAAAAGAATTGAAAGAGAAAATGAAAATAAGGGATGAAGTTATAAATGCTGAAAAGAGAATAAGAAAATATATAAGGGAAACTCCCCTCGAATTTTCAATTTATTTGAGTAAAAAAATGGGAGCAAATGTTTATTTAAAATTAGAAAATTTCCAAATAACTGGATCCTTTAAAATAAGAGGAGCATTAAATAAAGTTTTGTCTTTAAATTCTCGTGATAAGAAAAGGAAATTAGTTACTGCCTCCTCAGGTAATCATGGAATCGCTGTGGCTTATGTTCTTGATAAATTAGGATATAAAGGAACTGTTTATTTACCGAATTATACATCCCCTGCAAAAATCGAAATGCTTCGCTCATACAATGTAAATCTTGAATTTCATGGAGATGATTGTGTTGAGACAGAAAACAAAGCAAGAGAAATTGCCAAAGAGAGAGATTATGTATATATTCCCCCATATAATGACTATAAAATTATTGGTGGACAAGGAACAATAGCGATTGAACTTGAAAGACAATTGGAAGAAATAGATGCAATATTTATTCCAGTTGGTGGAGGAGGATTGATCTCAGGGATTTCCGGATATTTAAAGCCCGAAAATTCAAATATCAAAATTATTGGTTGTCAACCTGAGAACTCACCAGTAATGTATGAGTCAATAAAGGCTGGAAAAATAATTGAAATGGAGTCAAAACCAACAATTTCAGATGGAACAGCAGGAGGAATTGAGAAAAGTGCAATAACATTTGATATTTGTAAAAAATATGTAGATGATTTTGTAATTGTTGAAGAAGAGGAGATTAAAGAAGCAATAAAATTAGTTCTTGATAGGCATTCAATGTTAATTGAAGGCGCAGGAGCTTTATCAGTAGCCTGTTTTCTAAGGGAGAAGGAGAAATTTATAAATAAAAATGTTGTTTTGATAATAAGTGGTGCAAGGATTAGCCTCGATAAGATTAAAGAAATTATCTGTTTTAAAAGTTAATTTGAACTTTTATTAGGTTTATGATACTTTTAAAAAAATGAAAATAAAAAAAGTTATATTAATAGAGCCAAAAGCTCCGGGTTTACATGTCTTTTCAAAAGTAAGACTAATAAGATTATCTCTCCCTTCTCTTGCTTCAATCCTAAAAGAAATAGGATGCGAAGTTAAAATATATTTTGAAGAGATAACACAGATAAATTGGCAAGATATTAAAAACGCAGATTTAATTGGAATTTCATCTCTTACCTGTACAATTGAAGAAGCTCTACGAATTGCTAAGATTGCAAAAATCTTTAAGAAGCCAGTTGTAATGGGAGGACCTCATGTGACATTCGAACCTCTTACTGCTTTAAATTCTTATTGTGATTTTGTAGTAAGAGGGGAAGGAGAGGAAACTTTTAAGGAATTAATTACTTCTCTTAGAGAAGACAGGCCATTGGACAGGATAAAGGGTCTTTCTTATAAAGACGAGAATAACCAGATTCATCATAATCCTTTTCGTCCCCTTACCCCGGATTTAGACAGTTTTCCTGACCCTGATTTTACCTCTGTAGTGAATAGAGAAAGATTAAAAATTATTCCAATATCCACCTCTCGAGGTTGTCCGTATAACTGTGATTTCTGCTCTGTTACAACTTTTTTTGGTCACAAATACAGAATGAGAAGCATTGACAGGGTGATAAGGGAAATTAAAGATTTATCGCCCAAGCCAAAAAAGCTGTTTATTGTTGATGATAACTTTGTGGTCAACAGGAAAAGGACTATTGAACTTTTAAAAGAAATGATAAAAGAAAAAATAGATATTCCATGGTCAACCCAGGTTAGAGTTGAAGTTGGAGAAGATGAGGAAATTTTACACTTAATGAGAAAAGCTGGATGTTACTGGGTTCATATAGGTTTTGAATCAATTAATCCAAAGTCTTTAGAAGAAGTTCATAAAAAGCAGAGGATTGAGGATTATAAAAAAGCAGTAGAGAAATTTAACAAATTTGGTATTAATGTTCATGGAATGTTTATTTTTGGTTTCGACGAAGATGAACCTAATATTTTTCAAAAAACAGCAAAGTTTGCTTCAAAAATAAAGCTCTCAACAGTTCAATTTTTAATTCTTACTCCAATTCCTGGGTCAAAACTTTATGAAAGATTCAAAAAGAGAGCAAGGATATTTACAAGGAAATGGTCTTTTTATGATGGACATCATGTTGTTTTTAATCCTCTAAAAGTATCCTCCTATTTACTTCAAAAGGAAACAATTGTTGCAATGAAAAAGTTCTATTCTCTATCTGAAGCTATTAAAGTGTTATTTACGAATTTGCCTTCAAAAAATAATTTTAAAAAATTATATTTTAGATTTGCAGGGTTTTTTCTTGTAAGAAAATGGTTGAGTGATAGGAAAAACAAACTGTTTTTAAATAGTTTAAAAGGGAAGGAGAGTCTGGAGAGGGCATAATAAGTTTTATCTAAAATGGTCCTGAAGAGGTCTTTTTTTATTTTTTTAATATTTTTTCTAATTACTATTTCTTTATCTCTTTCTTTTCCTCTCTATGTAACAAAATTAAAAAATGGCTTGACAGTCATTCTTTCTGAAGACCATACTTTTCCAGTTGTAACTGTATTGGTAGCATATAAAGCTGGTTCGATAAATGACCCCTCTGGAAAATGGGGAACAATGTATCTCCTTCAGAATATGATGTTTCAGGGCTCCAAGAATATTGATAGTATGGAGCATTTGCTTTATATAAATCAGGCTGGAGGTGAGTTAAATGCTTTGATTTTTGAGGATAGAACTTTTTTTTATCAAACACTCCCTTCAAATTATTTGTCATTGGTTCTTTGGTTAGAATCAGATAGAATGCTTTCTCTTAGATTTTCTTCCTATGGATTTGAAGAACTAAAGACAAGGCTTCTTGAGGATATTAAATACAAATTGGAAAATCAGCCTTACTTAAGTACATATTTTAGATTTGACCAGCTTATTTTTCCAGATATGCGTTACAGTCATCCAGTAATTGGAACAGAAGAATCTATAAAAAAAATATCTCTGGAAGATGTAAAAAAATGTTATTATTCATATTACGCTCCCAATAACGCCATTCTTGTTATTGTTGGGGATTTTGAGCAAGAGAGAGCAATGCGTATGGTTAAAAAATATTTTGAACCTATTCCAAAGAGAAAAATTTCATCAATATCTTTCCCTGAATTTATTCCTGAACAGGAGATTGTCAAAACATATAAAAATGTTTTTATCCCTTTGCCTGTTATACATTTAGGATATTTAATTCCTCAATATACTCATTCTGATTATTATCCCTTAAAACTTCTTGAATACATTCTTCTTAAAGGTAAAAGCTCTCGATTATTAAATCGACTAATTGAAAAAGAGAGGCTTGTATTTCAAATTGATGGCGGGATAGAGAAGAAGGGAGATTTACTCCTATTCAAAATTTTTGTTATCAATAATAATGTTTTGACAATGGATAGATGTTTGAACATTATTATTTCGGAGATAAATAAATTGAAGAGGAGATATATCTCAGAGAAAGAGCTCCAACGAATAAAGAATAAATTTAAGGCGGATTATTATAGAAAATTCTCTTCAACTTTAGAAAAAGCAATTTTTCTCGCGAATCGAATAATTGACCAAAAATCCATGAATTCTCTTGAGGAGGAATTAAATAATTATATGAGAGTAACTTCTATTGATTTGATGCGAGTTGTCAACAGATATTTTTTATCAAAAAATAGAATAATCCTGAAGATTATACCGAAATGAGTAAAAAATGGTAGGAAAAAGGGTTCTATATTTCATATTTTTAATTTTTCTTTTTTTTTCACAGATTTTCTCTCAAGAAGATTTTCGAAAATTTCCACCAAGTCCTGAACCCTTTAGAGAACTTAAGCTCCCCAAGGAAAAAAGATATAAATTAGCAAATGGACTAAATATTTCTTTTTTTTATAGAAGAAATACACCAATTATTTCACTTTGTTTACTCATTTCAGCTGGAGAGATTTATTCTCCCAAGGACTTACCTGGTTTGGCAACCATTACTGCTCGATTATTAGATAATGGAACAGATTTTATTTCATCGGAACGACTAAAGGAAGAAATAGAATATATTGGTGGCCGGTTTTCTGTAAAGACAGAAGCAGATTATTCCATTGTTTATTTTAGTTTTTTAGAAGAATATATTAATGAAGCATTGGATATTTTAAAAAAGATTGTTGTGGAACCATCTTTTCCTCAAAGAGAAGTGGTTAAAGAAATGAGAGAGCTTTTTTTTGAGCTTAAAAAAAGAAAATCAAATGCTAATTTTCTTGGGAGAGAGAGGCTTTTTAAGGTTCTATTTCCAGAAAATCATCCTTATCATAATTTTTTTCCAAAAACGGATTCTCTGCGAAAGATTAATAGAAAAAAGATTCTTGAATTTTATAAAACTTATTATCGCCCGAACAATTCCTATCTTATTATTATTGGAGATTTGAATTTCAGAGAGTTGATCAGGAAAGTGAGCCATTATTTAAATGTTTGGGAATCAAGGAAAATCCCTAAAATTTTATTTCCTCCTGTGGACACCCATAAGGAAGAAATTATATATTTTGTGGATTCTCCATCTATCCAGCGACCTTTCATCTGTCTCGGGAACTTATTTTTCCTCAGGAATAGAATGGATTATTTTCCTCTCCTTGTTTTGAATCAAATTTTAGGAGGAACCACTACTTCTCGTCTTTTTATGAACTTAAGAGAGACTAAAGAAATCGCTTTTAGTGCCAGAAGTTATCTTGAATTTTTCAAAAATTGTGGAGTTTATATTCTTGAAGCTGAAGTAAAGCCAGAAGCAGTGAAAGAATCAATTGAAGAGTGTATTTCTGAATTAAAAAAAATAGCAA
>CAZWBN010000006.1:0-23549 GCA_964632095.1 uncultured Clostridia bacterium
GACAAAAAATTAAGAATAAAATTGAGACTTTATTAAAAGAAAGAGGTTTTTCAAACTTCAATATAACTGTTCTTTCTGCTTATAAACAGGGATTTTTCTGGATTAAAGAAAAAATTATTCCCAAATTAAAGGAGAAAAATATTTCAGAAATATTAATTAAATTCTCGAAAGAAAGTCCTGCATTTAGCTCAAGAAAAAGATTTTATACTGAACCAATAAGATGGCTTCAGGAACTTTATCCAATTGATGAAATTTTATCCCAGGAGCTACGCTTACCTGTAGAAAAAATAAATTTTGAAATGATTGAAAGCCAAAAACCTTTTTATAAGGTAGAGGTTTTTAATTCTAATAAAGAGCTAATCTTTTCCGAAGAATTCTATCCAAGGGTAAAAGAAAGGTTTTACCTTGATATTTTACCGGAATGGGGAAAAGTAAAAATAACTACTGGCTGGTTGGAGATAAAAGCCGAAAATAAAGTGATTTTAAATAAGCTCATAGAAACAGATTTAGAAAAATTCTGGAATTTCTATCAAAAAGAAATTTTATCCAAAGTATATCATTACATTATGAAAAAAACGGGTAAAGAACCAACTTTTAAAAAGCAGCCTTATTTTAAGAGGTTATTAATCGAGGTATGGTTTAGTGAACCTGATTTTAAACTCGGACTGGATGAAGAAATAATAAGCAGTCTCGAAGCATTACATGATGAAATATATTTTGATACCCTTGATTTTCTTAGAGGAATAACAAAAATTGAGGAAAAAGAAGTACCAGAAGATACCTCCAGGTATTCTGCGCCAGGTAATATTTTTCCTTTAATTCATCCCTCTATAGAAGGAAAGAAAGGTAAAGTGAAAATAATTTTTGAAGATAGAAAATCCAAGAAGCCTTATGCTGTTTTTAAATGGAAAGAAAAGAAAGGTAAAGTGAAAAGTAAAAAGATAGAATATGCACCAATTGAAAAAGAGTCTTTTTCTGTTTTCCGTTTAATTTTCAATGGCGAAGAGAATAGAATCAAGGATCTCTTCATAAAAGTCAGTTTTAAAGAGGAAAAGGAATATTTAAAAGCAATTGAACTCATACACTCATTCTTAGAACTGAGAGAAAATGGATTATTTGTAAAAGAACTGAGCTTCCCAAAAATTCAAACTTTAACCATTCACCTTAAAAGTAAAAAGCTTGAAAAGGAGATTCCCATAAAATTAGTAGAGAAAAAAATAGATAAAGAGCATCTGATTGAAAAAGAAATTTCTTTTCCAATTGTTCCGGTAAATAAAATTCTATCACCCGACGAGTGTTGGAAGATTTGTAAGAAACTTGGTAATTTGTCCCCGATTAATTTTTACCAGGCTGGAATTTCCTATGAAGGAAGGAAAATTCCTGTTCTTGAAATTTATTTACCCTCAGGAAAATATGTTTCAATTCCTAAATTAATAACTTTAAAACCAACAATTTACCTCTCAGGACGTCAACACGCAAATGAAGTTTCTTCAACAAATTACATTCTTAAATTGGCTGAATTATTGGTTACTGACAAAAGATATAAAGAATTCGTTAAAAAAATAAACTTTGTTCTCCATCCAATGGAAAATCCTGATGGCGCCCAGCTTGCCTATGAACTTCAAAAAATCACTCCTTTTCATAGTTTACATGCGGGCAGATACAGTGCTCTTGGTATTGACATCGGGTATCAGGTAAATGTTAAAAAACCAATTTTACCTGAGGCAAAGGTTAGAGGAAAACTTTATAAAAAATGGCTACCCGATATTTATCTGAATTTGCATGGATATCCATCTCATGAATGGGTTCAACAATTTTCAAATTATTCACCTTATCTTTTCCGTGATTATTGGATACCTCGAGGCTGGTTCGCCTATTACAATTATTTAAGACTTCCAATTTATGAAAACTGGAGAAAAGCAGGAGAAGAATTAAAAAATTATATAATCAGGGAAATGAATAAGAATGAAGAAATCAAAAGATTTAATGAAAAACTTTACAATCGATATTATAGATGGGCTGGACGGTGGCAACCTCATATGAACTATCTTGAAATTCATCAAGGTTTAAATTTGTATGCTGAACGAAGGTCGTCAAGAGAGAATAAATTAACACCAAGAAGGAAAATAACTTTTGTGGAAGAAGTTCCTGAAGTAATGGATGAAACAGCTCAAAAGGGCTGGCTTAAATTTATATGTGAACAGGGCTTAGTATATCTTACCGCTCACCTTAAATATCTTTCCAGTGCGAAATGGCATATCGTGCGCCTTGAAGAGGAATATAACGACAGAATTCAGATTAAATTCATTCGTTCCCGCCCGGGAATGGCTAAATAACTATGCTGGATTATTTGCTTCTTATCTTAGGTTTCATCTGTTTGCATTTTGGTGCAGAAAGTTTTATAAAAGGTTCATCAAGATTAGCTTTTTCATACAGGGTGAAACCAATAATAATAGGTTTAACAGTCGTTGCTTTTGGAACATCCTCTCCGGAAGCTTTTGTCAGCATACTTGCTGCAATACAAAAATCAGAAGGAATAAGCATCGGAAATATAGTGGGAAGTAATATAGCTAATATTGGACTTGTCTTGGGTTTAAGCGCCTTGATTAAGCCAATAAAAGTTGAATCCAGCATTTTAAAAAAGGAACTCCCCTTTATGCTTATAATCACAATTATCTTTTATATTTTTTGTTTGGATTTAAAACTTTCTCGAATAGAAGGAGGTATTTTATTTGCTGGAATTATAGGATTCGTTTTGTTTCAGATTAAGTATGCTGGAAAAAATATGAGAGAAAAATTAAGTTTAATTCAGCACAATACAAAAGGCAAAAATATTTTATTAAGTGTTATTGGATTATTACTTTTACTTGCTGGAGCACAATTGCTCATCAAGGCAGGAATCAATATTGCTTTAAAAATTGGTATTAGTCAGATAGTAATTGCAGCTACCATGATAGCAATTGGAACTTCTTTGCCCGAGCTTGCGATTTCTGTCGCTGGTGTAATAAAAGGGGAAGGAGACATCTCCTTGGGTAATGTTATAGGAAGTAACATTTTTAATATTCTATTTGTAATGGGAATTACTTCTCTTCTATTTCCTTTTAAAATTGAAAAAAGTTTGCTTTTTATTGAGTGCCCAATAATGTTATTGTTCAGTCTTTTAATTTTTTATTTTTTAAAGAGTAAATTTATTGTGAGCAGAATAGAAGGAATTATTCTTCTTTTTCTTTATTGGAGTTTTATTTTGATTTTATTGCTAAACGGTTCATTTTAACTTCAATCAGTTTTTTTTAATAATAAAACAGAAATAAGAAAAATGACAAAATTTGTCAAAAATGTAAATGAATGTTTACATAGTATTAAGAGGTTAATTAAGTTAACTATTTCATATAAAAACAAATACGAGTCTTCCCAAGAAATTTCTGCAAATAATTCTAAATTTGAGACTTTAATTTTTAACATTTACTAAAGTATTTACAATTTTGTTAAGATGTTATATTATTTATTATCAAGGAGTTAAAAATTCAAAAATTTTTCAAGTTTTTACCAATTTTTAGTACTAAATTAATAGAGGAGAAAATTGGGAAAGATATTAATTGTGGACTTCAATGAAGAGAGCTTGAATCATCTATCAAATTTATTCACAAAAAAAGGATTCAAAGTAATTACTGCAAAAAATGGAAGAGAAGCATTTAAAAAATTTGAGGAAGAAAAACCTGACTTAGTTATTACAGAAATTTTAATTTCCGGACTCGACGGTCTTGAACTCTGTAAAAAAATTACTTACGAAAGTGAAAGAAAGGTTCCTGTGCTTATATTCACAGAAGTCTATAAAGACATTAAATTTAAACAAGAAATAATTAAATCCTATGGAGCCTTCTCATTCTTTATTAAACCTTATCAGGAAGAAGAACTTGTTTTTGAAGTTACAAATCTATTAAAAGAAAAAACCGATGAAGAATTAAGAGAATTATTAACAACCTCCATAACTCTTGATTCTATCTTAGAGGAATCTCCGTTCGGGGAAGAGAAATTAAGTTCGACACAGGTTTTTAATGATATATTTGATGAGAAAAAACCAGAGGACAAAAAAATAGATGAAGAATTTGAAGAAATAGAAAAAAAACTGGAAAAAACACTTATTGATTTGAATATTGATATAAAAAAGTTCAAAAAGGAAATAGACCTCGAGAGAAAAATAAACTTTGAAGATAACTTCCTGGATAAAAATAAAGAATTTTTACTGGTAAAAAAGATAGGAAATGGAAAAACAGGAGAAGTCTATAAAGCAAAGAGAAAAGGTGTAGAAGGATTTGAAAAAATAGTTGCAATTAAAAAAATCTATCCCCATCTTTTAGAAAAAAATGAGAATTTTCCTAAAATACTAATAAAAGAAGCCAATTTGGCAGCTCAATTCTCCCATCCAAATATCATCCAAATTTTTGATATCAGGAAAGAAGAAAATTATTATCTCATTATCATGGAATATGTCTTTGGAAAAGATTTGAATCACACATTACATAAATTGAAAGAACAGGGTAGGATTTTTCCTTACATATATACAGCCGTTGTTGGAGGAAAAATAACTGAAGTTCTCGAATATCTGTATAGAAAAAATGATTTTGTGCATGGTAATTTAAACCCAACGAATGTTTTAATATCATACGAAGGGGAAGTGAAAATTTCCTGTTTCGAATTATCAAAAGCTTTTTCAAAAATTCCTAACACTCTACCTTCAATTGATAAGAATAGAATTTCCTATATGTCCCCTGAACAAGTTCATGGAGAAAAAATTACTCATACCTCTGACATTTTCTCCTTAGGATGTTTACTTTTTGAAATGGTGACCGGAAAAAAATGTTTTAATGGTACAACAGAGGTGGAAATTCTCGATAGAGTCGGTAGAGGAGAAATTGTTCCTCCGTCTTCGATGAACCCAAATGTTCCAGATGAATTAGAAAATATTATTCTAAAAGCACTTCAATTTGAACCAAAAAACAGATATCAAAGTGCAATTGAAATTAAAAAAGACTTGGAAAAATTTTTAAGAAGTAATGCAAAATCAATACCAGGAGAAAGGGAAATAGGAAGATTTATGATAAAGTTATTCGCTGATGAAATTGAGGAAAAATGGATAATATCCAAATCTTCTACAAAGGATACTCTTGAAAAAAGTGACAAATTCTTTCTAACAACGAACAATTTTCCAGCTAAACTTCCAGAGGATATTACCTGGAGAAATCCCTTTGAAATTACTTCTCTTACAAAAATTGGATTACCGGAAGAGACAGGAAGTTTTAAACCAGAAGAGATTAAATCACTTACAAAAACTAAAAATTAATTAATTTGGAGGGAAAAATGCCAGATTGCAAATTTAGGGGAAAGATAGATGATTATTTACTCGACAGGCTCAAGGGAAAAGAAAAGGAAAAATTTGAAAAACACTTTTTTACCTGTCCTTATTGCTCTGAAGAATTAATTTTAAGAAATAAAATTTTTGAAACAATTAAGGAAAAGGGGAGGGAAATTTTCAACGATGTAATAATCCAGACTCATCTTCAACCAAAGGTTTCTCTACTATCAAAATTTGCATATACTTTAAGAGCCAAGAAATGGGCATATGCATTTTTGCTTCTATTTGTACTTGTTCTTACTGGAAGTATTTACATCTCCTATAAATTGACTCATTCCCCATTTCTTCCTCCGTCAGAGAAAATTTTAAGAGGTAAAACTCTTTCTCTTATTTCTCCTCAAGGAGAAATCCAAGCACCTCCTTCTATTTTTACCTGGGAAAGAAGCGATAATTCTGCTCAATATATTTTCTCCATATATGATGAAAAGGGAAATCTTCTATGGGAAGCTAAGACCAGTAAAAATAAAATCAAATTGCCTGACCGCGTTAAAACTTTATTAAAGAGAGGAAATTTCTATTTCTGGGAGGTAAAGGCTATTTCTCATCAAGGGTCAATTATTACTCAATCCCGACGCGCTATATTTAAATTTTGATTTATTTCTTAAGAACTCTATAAAAGAGAGGAAGAACTAATAAGGTTACAAGAGTTGAAGTGAATAATCCGCTAACAACAACAGTTGCTAATGGTCTCTGAATTTCCGCTCCCGGACCTCTTGCTATTAATAAAGGAATCAATCCAAACATTACGCCTTCTACTCCCTGAAAGGTGTATATTGGGAGGAAAACTAAAATAATAATTATTATTGCATAAAAAATCGGGCGGGTAACTTCATTAGCTGCTTTCAAAATAGAATGTTGAACAGATTCGGATGAAATTTGAACATGTCGGAAAATATTTTCAGCCATCACTACCCTAAATTGCCATTAGAAAATATTACTTGAAAAGAAACCCTCCACAGCATAAGGCTTTTTACACCTCGGGGGTGTTAATGGCATGGCGAAGAAAAAAAGTATTTTAAAATTCTATCGGCAATTTTGGGTCAGTATAGAGGCGTATTTTATGAAAATTTTTTATGATAAAATAATTATAAGAACAATGTTCGAATTTTTTCTTGAAAATAAAATTTTTAAAGAATTAATTGAAAAAATTAGAGCGGGAAAGAGCGAAATTATAGTTAGTGGATTAAATTTACCAGGGAAATGTCTTCTTCTATCCTGCTTGAAGAAAAAATTAAGAAAAAAAATTGTATTCATTCAACCTATTTCAAAGAATTTTACAGATATTGAAAAAACATTAAATTTCTTTTTTAATGAATTTAATTTAGAAAAAGAACATATTGCAATTCTTCCTCCTTTGTCTTCGGAACCCTATGATGAAATTCCTCCTTCCTTGGATTCAATTTCTCAAAGAATGAAGTTTTTCCATAAATTAAAAAACAATGAAGCTGAATTAATCATCACGAACTTGTTTGGATTATTGAAACCCTTCCCACGAAAATCAGTTCTAAAAAATAGCTTTTTATCTCTCGGTGCAGGAAATTTCGTAAAAAGAGATTATTTAATAAAGACCTTTTCAGAATTTGGATATATATCCCAGGATTTAGTAAATTTTCCCGGAGAATACGCCTTTAGAGGAGCAATAATTGATGTATTCTCTCCCTGGGAAGATTATCCATTTAGAATTGAGCTAAGTGGAAATGAAGTTCGGTCAATTAGAAAATTTTCTCCAACCACGCAGCGTTCAATACAAACAATTAAAACGATAACCATCCCTTCATTACTTGAATTTCCATTAAATGAGGAATTTATATACTCCTGGATAAAAAATGCTGAGTTAAAATGGAGTGGTTTAAAATTTCACAATCACATAAAGGAAATAAAAGACTCCTTAGAGAAAAAGAATCCTTCTCCTGAAATGTTTTATCTATCCTCGATTGTCCAACCCTTTTTTGCTTCATTCAAAGAGTATTTTTCAGACCATCTGTTTATTTTCGACGAGCCAGAACAGATAAAAGAAGAATGGGAAAATAAGAAAGAAAAATGGACAGCTATGCATAAAAATGCTTCTGAAAAGAGAAAAATTTCTCTTCCCCCAGAAGAAATATTTTATGAAAAAGACTTAAAAAACTTAAAAAATCAAAAAATAAATTTCCAATCTCTCTCTCTACATCAAGATAAAGAAATCATATTCAATTTTAAAGACTCCCCTCATTTCAGAGATAATCTTAACTTATTTATTAGAGAAATTGAAAAATTACAGAAGGCAAATGAAAAAATTATTATTTATCTTTTCAATAAAAACAAAATTAAGAAAATGTGTGAGTTTCTTGATTCATACCAGTTGTCATATTACACATCAGAAAATTCAAAAATTTCCCTTAGAGAAGGAATGATTATTCTGTTAGAGGGAGAACTGCCTTCAGGATTTTCATTTCGTGATGAAAAAATAACGATATTCTCTGAAAACGATATTCTTAAAAAAATTGAATTTATTCCTCCTAAACCATCATTCCATATACCTTTTTCTTATTTTAGAGACTTAAAAGAAGGAGATTATATTGTCCATAATGACCATGGTATAGGGATATTCAAAGGATTAAAGGAATTAAAAATAGATGGTGTTTTAAGAGAATTAGTTGAAATAATGTACAGAGATGGAGATAAACTTTATGTTCCTGTTGAAAGACTTGATTTAATTCAAAAATACTCTGGTGTGGAGGGCGTACCAGTAATAGACAAATTAGGAGGAACTTCTTGGCAAAGAACAAAAAACAGAGTAAAAAGCGCAATCCGGAAAATGGCGAAAGAACTCCTTGAATTATATGCAAAAAGAAAAAGCATAAAGGGATATTCATTTTCTCCTGACACCCCATGGCAAAAAGAATTTGAGGAGAGCTTTCCCTATGAAGAGACAGAAGATCAATTGAAGGCAATTGAAGAAATAAAAAAAGATATGGAAGCTCCTTATCCAATGGATAGATTACTATGCGGAGATGTAGGATTTGGAAAAACAGAAGTGGCAATAAGAGCAGCAGTTAAAGCAGTTTGGGATGGCAAACAGGTTGCTGTCCTTTGTCCCACAACTGTGCTCGCAACCCAGCATTTAAATACATTCAGGAAAAGATTATCAATGTTACCATTCAGAATTGAAGCCCTTACAAGACTTCAATCGCCAAAAAAACAAAAGAAGATAATTTCTGATTTAGAAAGGGGTCTTGTGGATATTATCATTGGCACTCATAGAATCTTATCCAATGATGTAAGATTTAAAAATCTTGGTTTATTAATAATAGACGAAGAACAAAGATTTGGTGTTACTCATAAAGAAAAAATTAAAAAAATGAAAACTCAAATTGATGTTCTCACGATGACAGCTACTCCCATACCACGCACTTTAAACATGGCTCTTTATGGGCTAAGAGACTTGAGTCTAATTGAAACCCCTCCAAAAGATAGGTTATCTATTCATACAATTGTAACAAGATTTTCTCCGGAAATAATTGCATCAGCAATTGAAAAAGAATTGTCCCGAGGAGGTCAGGTTTACTTTGTCCATAATAGAATAGAGGATCTTGACTCTATAGTAAGAATCATCTCAAACCTTGCACCAGAGGCAAAAATTGTGATTATTCATGGAAAAATGCCCTCACAGAAAATAGAAAAAAACATGCTCGATTTCATTAAAGGAAAATACAATGTTCTTGTATCAACCACAATTATTGAGAATGGTATAGATATTCCAAGAGTTAATACTATAATTGTAAACGAGGCGCATCGGTTCGGCTTAGCTCAATTATATCAATTAAGGGGAAGAGTTGGTAGATCCTATATACAGGCTTATGCTTATTTTCTAATCCCATCCGAATTTTCTTTAAATCCTATCGCAAGAGAAAGATTAAAAGCTCTCCAGGAATTTACTGAACTTGGTTCAGGCTTTAGATTAGCCTATAGAGATTTGGAAATTAGAGGAGCTGGAAATCTTTTTGGAATTGAACAACATGGACATTTAAAGGCAGTTGGATTTGATTATTATGTTAAGTTATTGGACCAGACTGTAAAAGAGCTTAAAGGAGAGGCTGAGGAAAGGATAAGCGCAGAAATAAATCTAAAAATTAATATCAAAATCCCAGAAGATTATCTTCCTCAAATGAATCAAAGATTGAGTTTTTACCAAAAAATTTCTTCAATTAATTCTTTAACTGAGATAAAGAAAATAAGAGAGGAAATGGAAGATAGATTTGGGCCATTGCCTCTATCTTGCCAGAATCTTTTAGATTATGGAATAATAAAATTTCTCGCAGAAAAAGTAAAAATAACAAACATTGATAGAGAAGGTGAAATTTTGAAAATTAAATTTTCAAAAAAACCTAAGATTCCTATAGAAAAGATTCTCAATGTAGCAAAACAATGTAAAGGAAAATTCATCTCCGAAGATATTTTAGAAATTAAATTAAATTCCCGGGAAGATAAGAAAATACTTGAAGAAGTCAAATATATCTTGCACAAATTAATTTAGTTCACTATAATTACATGCACAATGAGAAAATTAAAAAATAAAGTATTGGGATTGGGTGTTTTTGTTCTTTTTATAGGTACATTATTTTTCTCATGCTCCAAAGAAAAAAAGCCAATTGAAAACTCCTATTTTGGGGAAAATTTTAATTCCAATAAAATTATACTCAAAGTTGAAGATTCATATTATTTCAATTCTGATTTTGAGGAATATGTTAAAAGTATTATCGGTGATATGCTCAAAAATTTAAATGCAGATGTTTTAAGTAGATTATATGATAAATTCGTGGATGAAATGATTCTTTTAGAGGCAGCCAAAGAAAAAGGAATATCTCTCACATGGGAAGAAAAAAGAGATTATCTTGCTAAAATAAATGCTCATATTTTGGATAACAGTGAGAAAATTGTTCTTTCAAAAACATTATTAAATCGTTTGCTGGTTGAAAAATATATTTCATTATTAATAAGAGATATTAAAGTAGGGAAGGATGAAATAGCATCCTATTATCGTTCTCATCTCAATGAATTCAGACAGCCTGAAAGATTGAGAGTTCGACAAATCCTGGTAAGCAGCGAATCAAAAGCAATTGAAATTCTTAATAAGCTGAAAAATTCTCCTCCGGAAAAATTTATAGAAATTGCAAAAAAAGAATCTATCAGCCCGGATGCTGAAAAAGGGGGAGATATGGGTTTTTATGAAAGAGGACAATTACCAGAAGAAATGGAAAAAGTTATTTTTTCATTAAAGGAAGGAGAATTAAGTCAGGTTGTTCAGTCAGACTATGGGTTTCATATCTTTCGAGTTGAAAAAAGGGAAAGGAGTCAGATTCTTCCTCTTGATAAAGTTTCAAAAAAAATTGAAATAAAATTATTTCAGGAGAAGATAAGTAGTTTAATAAAAAATCATCTCGAAGAATTAAAATCTAAATATAATTGGATAACTTCAACATCAAATTTACCTTTCCCGTATAGTAAAGAAAAGGAGTAAAGAAAAGGAGCAGTAATATGATAAAAAAGTTAAAACTTCTAACTCTCATATTTCTTCTTCTAATTTTCAATCTAATTTCAAATTCCGAAGTTATAGAAGAAATTGTAGCGGTAGTAAATGACGATATTATTACTTTAACTGATTTTAAAATTGCAGAATCGAGACTGAGATTTATGTTAAGTCAAAGATATAAAGGGAATGAATTAGAAAGAGAATTTAAAAAAGCAAGAGCAAATTTGCTTGACCAGCTTATCAATGAAATTCTTTTACTTCAGGAGGCAAAGAAGAAAAATTTAGATGTGAAGGAAGAGGTAAAACTTTTTATAGAAAATTTTAAAAAGGAAAATAATATAGACTCAGATGAAGAATTACGAAGGGAAATGGCGAGAGAGGGGATAAACTTTGATGCCTGGAAAAAAGAAATTGAGAAACAATTTCTCCAGCAGAAAGTAATAATGATTGAGGTAGATTATAAAATATCTCTAACTGATACAGAATTAGTAAATTATTACAAACAACATAAGGAAGAATTTACTCAGCCGGCTGAAATAAGATTAAAAGGAATCTATCTTTCCAATGACAATAGAGACGAAAAAGAACTTGAGAAAATCTCTCAGGAAATTCTTAAGAAATTAAACGGAGGAGTTGGTTTTTCAACATTAGCTTCCCAGTATTCCGAAGGACCAGAAAGAGAAAAAGGAGGAGAACTTGGATTCTTCAAAAAAGGTGAATTAAACAAACAATTTGAAGAAATTGTTTTTAAATTAAATCCGGGTGAAATAACTCCATGGTTAAAAACAAATAGGGGGTGGTATTTATTTAAAATTATGGAAAAGAAGGAAGCAAAAACTTTACCTTTTGAAGAGGTAAAAGAGAAAATAAGAGAAAAAATCTTTATGCAAAAAAAGCAGCAAAAGATAAAGGAGTATTTAAAAGAGTTAAGAGAAAATAGTTATATAAAAATTTACAATCCAAAACCTTTTGATTAAATTTGAGTGTAAACAAATTTAGTCTTCCGAAACTCAGAATAGGTAAATTAGAGATAAACCCTCCAGTAGTTTTAGCTCCTATGGCAGGCATTACAAATCATTGTTTCAGAAAATTTATTGCTTCTTTCGGAGGATGTGGTTTATTTTTCACTGAAATGATAAGTGCTGAGGGTTTGGTAAGAAGTAATAAAAAAACAATACATATGTTAAAATGCTCTTCAGAAGACCAGCCTTTATTTTATCAGATATTTGGTTCAAAGCCTGAAATAATGGGGGAATCAGCCAAAATTTTAAAAGAAATTGGAGCAAAAGGCATAGACATAAATATGAGCTGCCCAAAAGAAAAAATTGTAAGAAAATTTTCAGGTGCTTATTTATTAAAAAATCCTAAATTAGCGGAAAAAATCATAAATGAAGTTGTAAAAAATTCTGAGCCAGTGCCTGTAACTGTAAAAATACGCTCAGGCTGGTCAAAAGAGGAAATAAATGTAAAGGAATTTTCAAAAATGGTAGAATATTCTGGAGTATCTGCTATTACTATTCACCCGAGAACCCGTACTGAATATTTTTCATCTCGAGCTAAATGGGAATTAATAAAGGAAATCAAAGAAACCCTCTCTATACCTGTTATCGGCAACGGAGACATTAAAAGTCCAAATGACATTTATAAAATGTTTTCTCAAACAAAATGTGATGGAGTCATGATTGGAAGAGGTGCAATTCAAGACCCTTTGATTTTTAAAAAATTTCTTAATTTAATCCATGGAGAGAACCCTCCATCCTTATCAAAAAAAATAATATTTTTGAAATATATTGAAGTTTTAGAAAAAGAAGAGCTATCCGAAAAGGAAAAATTAAATCATTTTAAAAAATTCGTTGTATGGAGTTCAAAGGGATTTGAAAAAGGAAAGTTACTTAGAAGAAAAATTGTCTTAAGTAAATCTTTAAAAGAAATAAAAGAAAAAATCGAAGAAATCCTATAATTCTATAAATCAAATTATAAAAACCGCTGCTGCGAGAACAGTGGTCCACAATCCTTTTTTTCCATCCGCAATTTGAGTTATATTTTTTGTAGTAACTAATTTATCAGATATGCGATACATCTGTCTTTTTTCATCCCAGCTTTTTTCAAAATCAAATTCAACTCCTAAAGTAGTTGCTAACATATGGGCTGCTAAATCCTCAGCATACTCGCCCGCCTCTTCCTCATCCTGCCCAAAACTGTGATGCTCGGATAAATACCCGTATAAATTCGGGTCTTTTGGAATAGCCAATCCAATAGAGGCTGAAATTTTCCGATAGGCTTCATTTGTTGCGTTTTCACTCATCACAAGAAAAACTATCTGCCCTGGCTTAAGAAGCTTTACACCCTCTTCCTTTGAAACCAACTCACAATGAGGAGGAATTATGCTTGAAGTTTTCACGAGATTAAAGGGTGCTATCCCAGCAACTCTTAAAGCTTCTTCAAAGCTTGCCAGTTTTTCCTTATGGTATCCGACACCCTTTGTCAGAAACATTTTTTTTGGAATGAGAATACTCACTTTCTCCTCCATAACCTTGGAAAAGGAATATACCAGAATTTTTTTTCAATAGCAATATTTTTAAGATAAAAACAAAAAGGAAATCTCTGAAAATAAGAAGCTGTTTTTTTCTTGACTTTAGAGTAATAATTTTTTAAATTTAAATTTTAGGAATTAAAGGAGGTTATTATAATGAGTAAAAAAGGATTAAGAATCATCATAATTATTTCTGTATGTTTTCTGATTCTATCTTTCATTAACTGTGAAAAATTGAAAATTTCTAATCTGAAAGCTAATTATCATTTCAATAAAGCAAATAAATTCTTCCAGGATGAATTATATCGGAAAGCTATTCCTGAATATGAGCTTGCAATAAAGTACAACCCAAATCTTATCCCTGCTTATCATTATTTGGGCGAATGCTATAAAGCTTTCTACAGACCTGGAATAAAAACAGAGGAAAATAAGCAAAGAGCAGAAAAAGCTCTCAAATATTTAAAAAAGGCTTTGGAACTTAATCCCGATAATAAGGATATTATTCTGTCCTTAGGGGATATGTATAATAAATTAAGAAATTTTGAAGAGGCGGAGAAATTTTACTTAAAAATCTTAGAAATGGAGCCAGATAAAATTGATAATTATTATGTTGTTGCAGAGTTCTATAAGAGCTACGCGGGACAGGGGGAACAGAAAAAAGAAGAAGGTAAACCTGTAAGAGTAGTTGGAGGGAAAGTGGTTGAGGAACCCGAAAAAAAAGAGAAAACCTTCGAGGAAATGACTCCTATTGAAAAAGCAGAAGAAATGTACAAAAGAGTTATTGAGATGAATCCCAATGATATCGATGCCTATGCCCGTTTGGCATCATTCTATCAGGACCCTCCTCTCAATGATTTTGATAAGGCAAAAGAATACTGGAAAAAAATAATTGAAATAGACCCAAATAATGCTGTTGCTTATTCACAATTAGGTGTTAATCGCTGGGCAAAAAGTTATAGAATAGCAAATTTACCGCTAAAGGAGAGATTAAAAGCTGCATACGAAGGAGTTGAAGCGCTTAAAAAAGCTATAGAATTAAATCCTGATTTAGCTGAGCCTTATGCATGGCTAAAAGTTCTTTATACTCATCTATCTAAACTTGAACCCCAAAAAGCAGCTGAATATACTAAATTAGCAGATATGTATGGAGAAAAATGGCAGCGAATTAGAAAGAAAATAGAAGAGAGAAAGAGATTAGAGGAAGAATTAAAAATCAAATAAAAAAACCGCTTTTTAAAATCCCGATAGTTCATGTTCATTCCCCTTAAAGATGACAATCCTACATTTAGATTCCCTTTTGTAACAATATCTCTGATTGTAGCAAATATATTCATCTTCTTTTATCAACTTTTCTCTTCTCAGGGCTTAAAATACTACATAATAAAACTGGGAGCTATTCCGTGGGCTATTACTCATTTGAAATCCTCGATTCTTATAACTGAAATTTTCCCTCCCTTGACCATTATCTCTTCTATGTTTATTCATGCAGGTTTTTTTCATCTCTTTGGAAATATGCTATATTTATGGATTTTTGGAAATAATATTGAAGATTTTCTTGGTCCCTTAAAATTTCTTATTTTTTATACTCTTTCTGGGACTGGAGCAGCACTCACTCATATCATATTTCATCCAAATTCAACAAAACCAATGGTTGGAGCAAGTGGAGCAATAGCAGGAGTTCTGGGAGCTTACTTAATTCTTTATCCTTATGCAAGGGTTCATACTCTTGTTTTCCTTTTCTTCTTTATTAGAATTGTTCCTATTCCCGCGGGAATAATTCTCAGCCTCTGGTTTATAATCCAAGTAATGAATGTTGGTCTGGGAGGAGGAATAGCCTGGTTTGCTCATATTGGAGGTTTTCTAACAGGAATTGTTTTAATAAGAATCCTTTCAAAAAAGAGGAGAAAAACCCCTTTAATTCTCCAGAAGTTTTAATTGAAGAGGGGAGAAAATTATCATCTGGGTTTTCTTTTTATACTTTTCAATAAGACCTCGTGCAATTAAAATTTTATTATTGAATTTACTGATATTTCCGAACTTAGCTTTCTCTGCAATAGGAATCAAAACAGAGAAACTTCGAGAATAATCGCGAGAAGAATCTAAAAAAATATATTTTCTTCCAAAATAGATATTTTCGCATATAAACTTCACACTTAAATATTCATTTATATAGTTAAAGGTCTGCTGAGAAGAAATTATTTTTTCCCTGCCTATACTCCACAGTCCCTTCTTATTAATACGAGCCCACTTTTCAGCCTTTCTAAATCTTATTTGAAATTCTCTCTTGAAAGGAAATTTTAAGAAGGCAAAGGCAAAACCTTTTCTAATAATAATTTCATTGAAAAGATCATTCTTTAACCATACATATGCCAAAAGTCTCCCGTATTTATCTCTCAATTCCCAATCATAAGTTAAGGCAACTTTCTTCTTATAAAGATTTGTAAAAGTAAATCTTTTTGCTATACATGCAAAAATTCTTATTTCTTCTCTTTCATCATCTAATTCAGGACAATCAACTCCAATAAATCTGATTTTCTCTGATTTTCCATTTAAAAATCTAACTTTAATTGTGTCTCCATCATAAACTTTTGTCACTATTCCTGCATTATAAGATTTTTCCCTTTCAAAAATGAGAGAACTTCTTTTGATTAAAAAGGATATTAAAAGAATGAAAATTAATCCTGAAAATAAAATTAATTTTAATTTTTTCATTAATTCCTTGATATTGAATTTATATTTAATTGTCAATAGCTTGACAACTTTAAATTAACCATGTATAAATTTGCCGTCCATGGTTAAAAAATTAAAAGAAGGCATATTAATTGTTTTTGAAGGCATTGATGGCTGTGGAAAAACAACGCAGGCAAAATTATTATTTGAGAAACTGAAATCCTTGGGCTTTGATACTATTCTATTGAAAGAGCCCTCTTCGAGTAAATGGGGTAAAGAGATCAAAAGACTTTCATTATTTGAAAATTCGATTACTCCGGAAAAGGAATTAAAATTATTTATAAAAGACAGGGAAGAAAATACAAATAAAAATATAAAACCTGCTCTCCGAGAGAAAAAAATAGTTATTCTTGATAGATATTATTTTTCAACAATTGCTTATCAGGGAGCCAAAGGAATTGATATTGATCTTATTAAAAAATTAAATAAAAATATTGCCATCGAACCTGACATTGTTTTCATTTTAGACATAGAGCCGAATATTGGTTTAGAAAGAATTGAAAACAGAAAGAAAAAGGAAAAACTTTTTGAACAGGAAAATTATCTTAATAGGGTGAGAGAAATATACAATTCATTAAAAGGAAAAAATATATTTAAGATTGACGGTTCTAAGAAAATTGATGAAATAAGAAAGGAAATTGAAAAAATTGTCTTTAATTATATAAACCCTTTTTTGAATAACAATTAATGAATCTCTTTCTCTTTATTTAGCTCATAATAATCATAGACCATGAGATGGTCTTCTATAGTGCAATATCGCTTGGGCTCAGTGCCTTTAATGAATGCCTCATATATTGTGTAAAGGCAATGCGGAGAAGCCAGCAAACCTGTTTTCCTATCAATTTTTACAAAAACAATGTTTGGAGGAACCTCAAATTCCTCATTTTCTTTATTAATATTATCATTATTGTCTTGAAAAACCTGTTCGAAAAAGTATTTCCATATTGGAAGAGCTGCCCGAGCACCTGTTTCATTTTTTCCAAGGGTCTTTTTAACATCAAATCCAACCCAGACTCCTGCACATAGGGAGGGTGAAAATCCTATAAACCAGGCATCTGTGTAGTCATCTGTAGTCCCTGTTTTTCCAGCAAGAGCTCTATCTAAATCCTTTGCAAGAGTTCCGGTGCCCCTTTGTATTACACCTTGCAGGAGATAGGTCATGAGAAAGGCTATCTGAGGAGAAATTACCTCATAAGACTCGATTTTATTCTCCTCAAGTACATTTCCTTCTTTATCTTCGATTCTTTTTATAAAATAGGGCTTAACCCTTATTCCTTTGTTAGGAAAAACACAATAGGCGGATGTTAATTCAAGAAGAGAAGTCTCAAAACTTCCAAGGGCAAAGGATAAATAGGGATACAAAGGAGATGTGATTCCAAATTTTTTTGCATATTCAACTCCCACCTGAGGAGTTATACTTTCAAGTAACTTTGCAGTTACTATATTTCGGGACTCTTCCAGACCCTGGCGTAAAGTAACCGCCCCTTTATATTTATGGTCATAATTCTCAGGGGACCATGGTTCACCGGTCCATTGGTCAAAAAATGTAGTGGGTTCATCCCATATAATTGAAGCTGGAGTATAACCATGTTCTAAAGCAGCGGTATAAATTATTGGTTTAATGGCAGAACCTGTCTGCCGAAGAGCTTGAACAGCCCTGTTAAATTCGCTTTTTTTAAATGAATATCCACCCACCATAGCCTTAATTTCGCCTGTGTGAGGCTCGATTACAATTATAGCTCCTTCTACAAGGGGTTCCTGATCTAAATTGATTCTTAATATCTTCTTTTCATCATTAATCTTCATTATTTTTACCAGCACAATATCTCCTTTTTTAATTAACCTTTTTAAATTCCTGATACCAGTCCATCTCGCTCCAGAGGGAGTGAGATAAGCTACATAATCTTTGACTTTAATCTTTGCAAGCCCCCTGCTAACATCCAGGACTATTCCATGAACTAATCCGTTTTCCTTAATTTCTTCTGCCCTCCATTCATTCAACCAGCATTGATTCAAATCAAGCTGTTCATTTTCTTTTAACAAATTTCTTTTATCATTCCGCCATCCCTGTCTTTTATCTAATTCGTGAAGCCCTCTTTTTAGAGCCTTTTCAGCATATTCCTGAAGTTTTATATTCATTGTTGTATATACTTTTAAGCCATTTTTATATAAAGCACGAGTCCCATATTTCTTAACTATATATTTCCTCACTTCTTCCAAGAAATAGGCAGCAAATTCTTTATTGATTGGCTTAGGAGGAATTACATTTAAAGGCTTTTTCATCGCCTGTTTCGCAATTTCATCTGTAATGAATTTCTCCTCCACCATTCTTTTTAAAACCCAGTTTCTTCTTATAAGAGCTCTTTTCGGGTGTTTATACGGGGAATATAACCCGGGAGAACGAGGCAAACCCGCAATTAAAGCACTTTCTTCAAGATTTAAATCCTTGGCACTTTTTCCAAAGTAAAATTTTGAAGCTGCTTCCACCCCATAGATTCCTGGTCCTAATGGAATTTGGTTACAATAAAGAGTAAAAATTTTTTTCTTTGAATACTTTCTTTCGATTTCTAATGCAAGAAGAATTTCTCTTATTTTCCTTTTAATAGTTTTCTCTTGGGTTAAGAAAAGTAATCGAGCTAATTGTTGGGTTATCGTGCTTCCTCCCTGCAAGGGCTTACCCGCTAATAAATCAACCTTTATCGAGCGAATGATTGCTTTTATATCTATTCCAAAGTGGCGGTAAAATTTAGGGTCTTCTGCAGCTAAAATAGCTTTCTTTAATATATCTGGAATATCTTCATAATTAATTTCAATTCTCCTTTCAAGGGCAAATTCTCCTATGACTTCTCCATTGTCAGAATAAATAGTAGTGATTATATTTGGTCTAAATTCTTCAAGGGCTGAGACCGGAGGAAGTCCCTGTTGATAGGCTAAAAAGGCTCCAAGGAATACACCCACTGTAATGGAACCGAAAATTAAAGCACCGTAAATGAGATATTTCCACCACTTTTCCCTCTTGATTTTTATGGTAAATCTTATTTTTCCTTTTTTCTCCATACTTAAATTTATAACAAAAATATTTCTAAATTACTAATTTTTCTTCTGGAATTTTTTCTAAATGAAGATGTTTAATAGTTGATAAAATTAGAATCGATTTAATTGGAGTATTCTTATTTCTTCTTTTTAATTATTCTACTCCCTGACCTGGAGGAGGACCTGCTTGAAGTGCTTCTGGAAATGGTGCGGGATGAACTGTAGCTTTTAATTCTCGAACTCGAACTCCTACTTCTATAACTCGAATAACTTTTCCTGCTCGAGGAAGTACTCTTACCTTTTGTGAAGTAATTGTAAAGATTGTTCAAAAAGGAACGAGATTTAGAAGAAGGGTAAGTTCTATCTCTTTTTATTATTTTTGAAGAGGAATCATAACGATATGTTCGATATTTATCCGAATAGCTTTTATAGTCTTTGTACCTATCGCTTCTATAAATCTTATTGGAACGAGGCGTTATATATCTGCTTCCGCTTGTTGAGCTCTCTTTTCGAATACTATCTCTTCTGATAATTTTTTTATCTGAAGATGTTTTTCTTGAAGGATAATCTCGAGTAATTGTTTTTGATTTCGGCAATGAGTAATTATTCTTGGACGGGCTAATTCTATTAATTTTCTGAGAATCGATTCTCCTTATTTCTTTAAATTGAGTATGGGAAATATCCTTTTTCAGAAATACCTTTTTACCATCAATCTGAGTTTTTACAATTCTATTTCCTACAGGTCTAATAGCTGGTTGAGTTCTTGAAACTGAAATTTTTGACATTTTAATGGTTCTGGAAACCTCACTGGATGAAAGAGCAACTCTTGAGATATTCCTTGCTCTTAATTGATTTTTATGAATAAAAATTAAAGATTTTGAATTTACTGGAATAGTATTGTAATAATCTCTCACATAGCAGTAATTGTTAATAATTACAACCGGATATCCATAGTAACTGAGAGGACACCAGCCAATGTAATCTATTCCCCAATACCAATAAACCCATGCTGGTCCCCAAATAGTGGTTGGAATCCAGTACCATCCTAATGTTGCACTCCAATGCCATCGTCCATAATGGAAAACACACCATCCCCACGGTTCATACGGGACCCATGTCCAGCCACAAAGAGGAACCCAAACCCATCTTCCGTAATAATACGGGCGCCATCCAGGACTGATAACAATTGGAATCCACACATAACCGTAAGGTCTATAATAAACCCATCTTCCGTAATTATCCAATTCCCAAGCATATTCTGCAAGTTCTTCTGGCAGGTAATGATTTGCTACCCTCCGATTAATTTCCGATTCCCTGTACTGATTCCAACGGTCAAAATCATCTCTTGCATAAAATGTGAAATAACGAGGGCCAGAAGTAAATTCACCATTTAATAGTTTTATCTCCTGTTCACTTCTTACAAGAAGAGAATCTGTTCTACTCACTGCCTCGACTAAGCCACTGATTACATAAAGTTCAGTTTCTCTTGCTTCATAGACATTTATTCTATATAACCCTTCCTCTAAGATATAAAAAGTAGCATCCGGGGTTTTAATTTCAAAATTTCTCTCCCTGTCCAGATAATTTACACTTAAATAAATGCTCCCTGACCAAATATTAAAGGCAAGAAAATCATAACCCCTTGATGGTAAATTCAAGAAATCAACTTTAGTATATTTATCGAGACGGAGATAATTTCCTTTCCCTAAGTAAACTTCTGCCTGACCATCCGTGGTCCCCAATCTATCTCCTTCAGAAATTGGCATATTAACTATTCCCTCTTCATAACCTAAATCTGCAGCTCTCTGAATATAAACATCTCCTTTAACATAACTTAATCTTGCGAAAGTATAATGACCATAGTCTGCTTTTAAAGGATTAACTGAAAAGGATAGAATCGTTAAAAGGAAAAACCCTGTTATCGAAATTATTTTTATTTTTTTCATCTTAGCCTCCTTTCCAATAATTCTACATGCAAAATCTATGCCAATTCATTCTGGTATCCGGCAACTTTTTTACTATTAAAAAATGTCCTATTTTGAGGACATATGGAAAATTGCAGGACATTTTATCAAATAAAATGTTCATATCCTTTTTTCTCGAGGAAAGTTTCTTTACCTTCAAAATCAATTATTTTTATTCCTTTATCTCTTTCTGTTATATATCCAATTAAAGTAACTTTCTCTTTAAAATCATTAATTTCTTTAAATTTAAAAGCAGGAACCGTAAAGAGAAGTTCATAGTCTTCTCCTCCATGAAGAACAAAATTATATTTTTCTTTTATTTTTTCAGAAAGAAGATGATTTGAAACAGGTAATTTATTTTGATATATAACCGCTCCAACATTGCTTGCTTCACATAAATTAAACAAATCAACAGAGAGCCCATCACTTATATCAATCATTGAACTCGCTACATCTTTTGCTTTCAACCTTTCTCCTAATTTTACCTTTGGCTTTGGGTCCAAGAAGGCTTTAATAAAGAAATCAAATTTTCTATTTTCTCCTAATTTTATACCCTTTTTAAGAAGATTGAGTCCATAACTTGCATTACCTAAGAAACCGGAGACAAATATAATATCTCCTGGTTTAGCCCCTTTTCTCTCTATTATTTTATCTCCCTGTCCTATTAAAGTGACAGAAATAAATACTTTTTTTGAAGATGAAATATCACCTCCAATTAAATGAACATCAAATTCCTCGCACATGCTTTTAAACCCTTTTAAAAACTCCTCAATCCATCCTTCATCTATTTTATGCGATAGACACAATCCAAGGAGTGCATAGGAAGGCTTAGCTCCCATCGCTGCCAAATCACTTAAATTTACTGCTAAACTTTTTCTCCCCAAGTAATAAGGTGGATTAAAACTTAATTTAAAATGGATATCCTCTGCTAAAATATCCTTGGTTAAAAAAAGTTTTTTCCCTGAAAAATTAAGAACAGCAGAATCATCTCCTATATTCACTAAGATATCCGGGTTCTCAAATAAGAATTCCTTCTTGATTTTAGCTATTAGGTCAAATTCTTTTATTCGATAGATTTTCATAAATAGATTTAACCAACCTGTGCTTTTTTCTGCCCCGATGACGGGAGTAATGCTATTTTGAAAACTTCTTTTATCTCTTTAACTAAGATAAAATCAAGGTCTCGCTTTAAATATTTTGGAATATCAATTAAATCCTTCTCATTTTCTGCTGGAATAATGATTTTCTTTATTCCAGCTCTCCGAGCTGCTAAAACCTTTTCCTTTACTCCTCCAACAGGAAGAATATTCCCTCTCAAAGTTATCTCACCTGTCATTGCAACATCTTTCCTCACAGGAGAATTTGTAATTACAGAAATCAGAGCAGTTGCTATGGTAATTCCAGCTGATGGTCCATCCTTTGGAATAGCTCCCTCTGGTATATGGACATGGAAATCATAATTTGAAAATATATTATCATCTATTCCAAATTCTTCAGCGTGGGACCTTGCATAACTCAATGCTGCCTGAGCAGATTCTTTCATAACATCTCCTAATGAACCAGTAAGAATCAAATTCCCTTTCCCTTTCATCATAGTAGCTTCAACAAATAAAATTTCTCCTCCAGTAGCTGTCCAAGCCATTCCAGTAGCAACTCCAACCTGATTTTCTTTAAGAACTTGGTCTTTAAAAATCTTGGGAGGTCCCAAGAATTTCTCTACATTGCGAGCAGTTATTCTTGTCAGTTTTTTCTTGCCTTGTGCTACTTTATAGGCAACTTTTCTGCAGATAGAAGCTATCTCCCTCTCCAAATTTCTAACTCCTGCTTCTCGTGTGTAAAGAGAAATAATTTTTCTAATAGCGCCAGGTGTAAATGAAATCAATTTTTCATTTAAAGCATTCTCTTTTATTTGTTTTGGTATCAAGTGTTTCATAGCTATATGCAATTTTTCCTCTTCTGTGTAGCCAGGTATTGTAATTATCTCCATTCTATCTCTAAAAGCAGGGTGAATAGGGTCTAATAAATTTGCAGTTGTGATGAACATTACCTTTGACAAATCAAATGGAACCCCAAGATAATGGTCTCTAAAAGAATGATTTTGTTCGGGGTCTAAAACTTCTAAAAGGGCTGCTGAAGGGTCTCCCCTGAAATCTGCTCCTATTTTATCAACTTCATCAAGCATAAAAACTGGATTGTTTGAACCCGCTCTCCTTATTCCCTGAATTATTCTTCCTGGAAGGGCACCAACATATGTTCTACGATGTCCTCTTATTTCTGCTTCATCTCTTACTCCCCCTAATGACATTCGGACAAATTTTCTACCCAAAGCTCGAGCTATTGACTTTCCAAGAGAAGTTTTTCCTA
>CAZWBN010000007.1:0-21769 GCA_964632095.1 uncultured Clostridia bacterium
AGGTTAAAGCAATTATACCAGAAGTTGCTTTAATTACTGGCACATCCAGAGACCACTGGGCTACTCCCATCATTGGTCCACCCATAACAATCATTTTAGTATCTTCTTTCAATCCTCCACAAAAGTCAATTAATTCCTGAGCAAGAGTTCCGATTTTTACAAGAATATTTTTTGGATTTAAAATTCCTGGTCCTGTAACTGTTACAACTCTTTCGCACAAGGGTTTATTTCTGCTAACAGCTTCCCAAATTGCTTTAGCTGTGGCAACATTTTGTACAACAACTCCTACATCAAAAGGAAGTCCACCCGCTGGAACTTTTCTTCTTAAGAGTGCAAATATTAAGTTTTTTTCTGCTCCCTGAGGGTATTTTGTTTTCAAAGGAATAACTTCAGTAAAAGGGAAAGACTTTGAATGAGCTTCCATTATCTTTATAGCATCCGGTTTGTTATCTTCAATTCCAATTATAATTCTTTTTGCCCCTGTAGCGATTTTAATTAGTTGCGCACCCTTTAAAATATCTTCTGGATATTCAATCATTAAACGATTGTCAGCATTCAAAAAAGGCTCACATTCACAGCCATTAATAATTATTGTATCAATTGGTTTATCTGGAGGAGGGTTTAATTTTATGGCTGTCGGGAAGGCAGCTCCACCCATACCCACTATTCCAGCTTCCTTAACTTTTTCTATTATTTGCTGGGGAGAGAGTGAAAAGGGGTCTCTTATCTCCTCATTTTCCTTAAAAGGGGTATACTCGCCATCATTCTCAATAATAACAGAAAGTACAAACTGTCCGGATGGATGATTATAATAATCGACTGCTTTCACTCTCCCAGAAACACTTGAGTGAACATGAGCAGAAAATCGAGCTTTTCCTTCTCCGATTTTTTGTCCTACTTTTACCTCATCACCTTTTTTTACTAAAGGCTCTGCTGGAGCTCCAAAATGCTGATGTAGAGGAATAACAACTTTCTCTCCTGGATTTAAAATTTCAATTGGTTGGGATTCAGTTTGTTCCTTATAATCCTTTACATGAATTCCGCCTCGGAAAGTTCTTTTTCTTAAATTTTCCCACATTGGAATTAACAGAGAAATATAGCAAACCGCAAATTTAGATGTCAAGGATTATTCTGGGATTTAAAAATGAAATTACTCGTATCTTAAGGCTTCGATTGGATTTAATTTTGAAGCTTTATAAGCAGGATAAAAACCAAAAAACACACCTACTATGGCAGAGAAAATAAAAGCTATGAATATGGATGCAGGAGAGACAAGTGTTGGCCAGCCAGCAAAGTGTGAAATTAATCTCGAACCCACAATTCCAGTTGTTATTCCAATTAATCCTCCAATAACACTTAACACAATAGCCTCGGTCAAAAATTGAAATAGAATATCTCTTTCCTTTGCTCCCACAGACATCCTAATTCCTATTTCTCTGATTCTTTCCCTTACTGACACGAGCATAATATTCATTATTCCAATCCCTCCAACAAGAAGAGAAACAGAGGCAATACTTGCTAAGAAAATTGTCATCATATTTGAAGTTTCGGATGCCATTTGAGAAATTTCTGACATATTTCTTATATGGAAATCATCCTCTTCATAGGGACCGATTTTATGTCTTTCTCTTAAAAGTTCAGTTATCTGCTGTTCTGCTTCATCCATATTTTCAAAAGATACTGCAGAGACATCTATGGATCTAACAAAATTAATGCCTAATAATCTTTTTTGGACTGTTGTGTAAGGAGCAAAGATAACATCGTCCTGGTCAAACCATCCCCATGATTCTCCCTTTTCCGCGAGAACTCCTATCACAGTAAAAGGTATTCTATTAACTCGGATAATTTTACCCACTGGATTTTCTCCTTCCCCGAATAGATTCTCAGCAACTGTCTGACCTAATAGACAGACTTTTGCAGAAATTTTTACATGAGAGCGAGTAAAAAATGTTCCTGACTCCACTGTCCAATTTCTAATTTCTGGATAATATTCATTACATCCTATTACATTTGTATTCCAGTTTTTATTTCTATAAATAACTTGGGCACGGGTTGACACAGTAGGTGATACATATTTAACAGCATCGCACTTTTCTTGAATTGCTTCTGCATCCTCAGCAGTTAGAGATGTTACACTTCCCATTCCTCCCCGTACTCCGCGGGTATAAGTGCTTCCAGCTCGAACAAAAAGTAAGTTAGTCCCAAGGGAGCGAAATCTTTCCTCAACCGATGATTTAGCTCCTTGCCCGATACTGATCATTGCGATTACAGAACTAACTCCTATTATTATTCCCAAAGTGGTTAAAAAAGCCCTTATTTTATTTCTCATTAAAGCTCGAAAAGCTACTTCTATTATTTTAAAAAGATTCATTTTACACCTCTTTCATTTTTGAATGTTTAATTTCTCATCAACTATTTCCCCATCGCGAAGATATATTATTCTTTTTGCCATTTCAGCAACATGAGGGTCATGGGTAACCATTATTATTGTGATTCCTTTATTTTCATTTAAGCTCTTAAAAATATCGAGTATCTCATCGCCTGTTTTTGTGTCAAGATTTCCTGTAGGCTCATCAGCAAGGATTAATGTTGGATTATTTATCAATGCTCGTGCAATAGCAACTCTTTGCTGTTCACCTCCTGAAAGCTGGTTTGTCCTATGATTTTCCCTTCCAGCAAGTCCAACCTGAGCAAGAGCTTTGCGGGCAAGTTCCTTTCTTTTTTTTCCTGAAATTTTTGTATATAAAAGGGGTAATTCAACATTTTCAAGAGCAGTTGTTCTTGGCAATAAGTTAAATGTTTGAAATACAAAGCCGATTTTTTTATTTCGAATTAAAGCTAATTGATTTTTATTATATCTTGAGATTTCTTTTCCCTCGAGAAAATATTGACCGGATGTTGGTTTGTCAAGACATCCAATAATATTCATTAAAGTTGATTTTCCTGAACCCGAGGGACCCATAATTGCCAGAAAATCTCCTGGCTTTACATTAAGATTTATTCCTTTTAATGCTTCGAGCCCGGTTTCTCCGGTTTTATAAATTTTTACAATCTCTTTTAACTTAACTAAATGATTATCCATGTTATCTTTCTCCTCTTTTTATCTCACTATCATTCTGAATCCTCTGACCGGCGAGGTTCTCCTCCTTCCTGTGGAAGAACTTTTAGTAAACCCAATTGCCACTTCCTGACCTTCTTTTAATTCTCCTCTCAGAATCCTTATAATTTCTGTGTAACTGTCATCTGCCAGTCCAGTAATGATTGGAATTGGTTTTAAATTTTTATTTTCATCAACCGCCCAGATTATGGAGAAATTTTTAGGTCTCTGTGTTCTAGCGAACTGTTGGGCTCTCTGCCCGGAACCCGGTTTTCTTTTTTCAAGGCTCTGGAAATTTTTTCTTAATTTTTTAATTACATCCGGAGGAGGGGTAAATTTCAAAGCACTATTAGGAACCCTTAAAACATTATTCTTCTCCGCGGTAATAATTGACGCTGTAGCAGTCATGCCCGGTCTCAATTTTAATTTATCATTTCGAACTTCGACGATTGTGTCATATGTAACAACATTTTGAATCGTCTGTGGATTGTATCTAACCTGGATAACCTTTCCTTCAAATTTTTCTTCAGGAAAGGCATCTACAGTAAATACAACCCTTTGTCCAGGCTCAACCTTCCCAATATCTGCTTCATCTACATGACAGGTTAAATACATACGGGTTAAATCCTCAGCAATTTTAAATAATACAGGAGCTTGAAAACTCGCAGCAACTGTTTGACCTACATTAACATTTCGGGAAATTACGAGCCCATCAATCGGGGATGTTATTATTGTATGCTCAAGGTCAACTTTTGCAGACTCTAATTGAGCTTTTGCCTGCTCTAAGCGAGCTTCAGCTGATTGTAAATCTGCAAGAGAAGAATAATAGGTTTCCTCAGCTTTTTCTTTTTCCTCTTTTGATATTAATGATTTTTCATAAAGACTTATTGCTCTATCCAGAGCTTTTTTAGCATTATTTAAACGAACTTTTGCCTTTTCAACCTCTGCTTTTGCGCTTTTATAATTTGCCTCACTCTGATGCACCCGAGTAATGAATAAAGATTGTTCGAGCTCAGCTATGACCTGACCTTTCTTCACAAATGAGTTGAAGTCTGCGTATAATTTTGCAATTCTTCCCGAAACTTGACTTCCCACTTCCACTACATTCACTGGTTCAAGCGTTCCAGTCGCAGTTACAGTAATTTGAATATCTCCCCTGTCAATCCTTGCTGTTTTAAAACTATAAGAATTATCATTTTTCCCTCTTAAAAGAGCATAAAGAATTCCACCACATATTAAAACGGAAATTACTATGATTATTATTAAAGTCTTTTTACTCACTTTTTCCTCCTAATAATATAAAACCAATTTTTAGGCTATAGGGTTGCAACAATTATTGTCAATTAGCTGGAACCCTTTATTAAATTTTTAATGTTTACCTCCATTTTTCTATAATGTGTGCCAGGCCAGTAAACTCTTCCACATTTTGGGCAGAGTGCAAACTCATTCTCATTTTCGTAAATAAAAGGCGCAACCAAATTTTTCACCCTTTCTTTTTTAATTTTTTTTAATGGATAATTGCATTCAATACATCTTGAATAGGGCTTTATTTTATTATGTAGCTTAAAGAAATTGATTACCTGAATTACCTGTTCAGACCATTTTTCACTTTCAATAAATAAATTTGGAATATCCTTTGCTTTTTTTATTAGATAACTATCTCTTGTAAGGAGAGTTCTATTCTGTGTTTTTGCTATATCAAGAATTTCTTCATCCTCAATTTTTGAGAAATATAAAACATCAAAGCCGAGTATTTTTAACCATTTTGCTAATTTCCCCAGCATACAATCTACAACAAATCTCATATTAATTTAAATGTAAAAAGGATTTAATAATTCATAATTCAAAACTCACAATTCATAATTCAAAATTCATAATTCATAACTAAAATTCATTATTATGGACGGTAGGGGATTCGAACCCCCGACCTCAGCGTTGCGAACGCCGCGCTCTCCCGCTGAGCTAACCGCCCTTAATTCTGTAAAGTAACTTTATATTCTATCACATTCAAATTTTGAATTAAATTAAAGATTTTTTAACTGGATCTGATATTTTTAACTCTTGGAAGATGTCTGAACATATACTCCACTATATATTCTTTCCAGTTTCTTTTCGCCACATTTCGGGCATTTTACTTTCTTCGGGTCATATTTTGAGATACTTTCTGAAATCTCAAATTTATTTTTGCATTTTAGACATTTAAATTCGTAGGTTGGCATTTTCCCTCCCGCCTAATACTTTCCATTTATATGTTAGTAAAAAAGGAAGTTGAAGTCAATTAGGCAGAAGTCTACTGATGTTGTTGTATTTCTTGATGCTTATGGATGATGTAATAAGGACTGGAATTGTTTCATGCTCATTCCATTGGACATAAATCGAGAGCAATAAGTTTTATTTGAAAAAACCAAGGGAAGATGTTAAGATAAAATTTCAAAAAAGATTAATAAATAATGGATAAAAAAAACCATACAATTTCGGATGTTTATAAAGTAATCGATTCAGAACTAATTCAATTAGAAAAAGAACTTAAAAAAGCTACACGCTCATCAATTGACATTGTATCTAAAATCGGGAATTATATTTTCAAGGGTAAGGGAAAAAGAATAAGACCAGCATTATTGATTCTTTGTTCCAAATTACTCGGCTATCATGAAAAAGAGATTATTCGGTACGCCTCTGTTATAGAATTTATTCACACTGCAAGTCTTATTCATGATGATATTGTTGATAATTCAAATATAAGGAGAGGAAGAAAGACAATTCATTATAAATGGGGTTCGAATATATCTGTTCTTTTAGGAGACTATCTCTATATACTTTCAATAAAACTGTCTTTAAATGACAATTTCAATATTATACAATCTCTTTCAGATATTGCATATCAGATGATAGAAGGAGAGCTTTTAGAATTAAATGAAAGCTGGAATTTTGATATTGAGGAGAAGAGATATTTAGAAATTATAAAGAAAAAAACTGCTTCGTTATTTGCAGGAAGCTGTAAGATTGGCGCACTTTTAGCTAATGCGACCAAAAAGGAAGAGGACTCTTTAACATATTTTGGTTTAAATACAGGTATAGCCTTTCAGATTATAGATGATTTACTTGATTTTACTTCAAATGAGAAAACTCTTGGGAAACCGGTGCTTTCTGATTTAAAGGAAGGAAAAGTCACTTTGCCATTAATTCATGCTCTTAAATATGAAAGAGAGAAAATTTTAAAATTGATTGGGAGAAAGAGAAAAAACTTCGATAAAAATAGACTTCTCGATATTATAAATGAATCCGGCAGTATTGAGTATGCTTATAAAAAAGCAAAAAGTTTTATTAATAAAGCAAAAGAGAGCTTGAAGATATTTTCAGATTCAATTTACAAAGATTCTTTAATGATTCTTTCCGAATATGTTCTTACGAGGGAGAAATGAGCGAAAAATTACCTTTAATTAAGTTAATTAAAGGAGATATAACAACTTTTGAAGGAGATGCAATAGTAAATGCAGCTAATAATCATCTTTGGATGGGAGCAGGAGTAGCTGGCGCGATAAAAAAGAAAGGAGGGACAGAAATCGAAAAAGAGGCTGTTTCAAAAGGACCGATTCCTATAGGAGAAGCAATTGTTACAGGGGCAGGAAAACTAAAATGTAAATATGTGATTCACGGAGCTGTTATGGGAAGGGATTTAAAAACAGATGCAGAAAAGATTAAATTAGCTACAATAAATTCTTTAAAAAGAGCGGATGAGCTTAAACTCGACTCTATTGCCTTTCCAGCATTTGGAACTGGAGTGGGTGGTTTCCCCTTCCGGGATTGTGCGAGGGTGATGAAATCAGCTATTGAAGATTATTTTTCACAGCATGAGTCTTCTCTGAAAGAAGTTTATTTCTATCTTTATGGAGAAGATGCTTTTCAAGCTTTTCAAGAAATTTTCCTTTTATAGCGATTTTATTTTAAATGTCTCTGGAAAAAGAAATTAAATTAAAAATTAAAGATATTAACGAGATTAATAAAAAAATTGAAAACTCGGGAGCAAAGTTAGTTGAGGAAAGATATTTTGAAGACAATTTCCTGTTTGATTTTCCAGATAACGACCTTTATAAAAAGGGCGTAGCCTTAAGATTAAGAGTAACTCCAAAAAAGAGTTTATTGACTTATAAAGGTAAGAAAATAAATTCTTCACATTTCAAAATAAGAGAGGAACAGGAGACTGAAATAAAAGACCCTTTTATTTTACTTGCGATTTTAAAGAACATTGGATTAGAAGTGAAATTCAGGTATCAAAAATTCAGGACAATTTATAAAATAAATAAATTGAATATAAGTATTGATGAGACTCCAATAGGAAATTTTGTTGAGCTCGAGGGTGAAGAAAAAGAAATAGAAGAGTTTGCCAGTTATTTAGGCTTTTCGAAAAGGGACTTTATTAAAATGGATTACATACAAATTTTCAGACAAACTCATAAGGGTGATATGGTATTCATAAATGAATAAAAGCTTATGAAGGCTTTAATATTATCTGCAGGTAAAGGGGAAAGACTTCGTCCTTTGACAAATTTACTTGCGAAGCCAGCAATCCCTTTTCATAATAAACCTGCTATTGTTCATATCCTGGAAAATTTGAAAAAAGAAGGGATAAAAGATTTTGCTATAAATCTTCATCATCTCCCAGATACAATAAAAGACGCTGTGAAATCTGTGAAAGGCATAAATATAACTTTCTCATATGAAGAGGAGCTCCTTGGCTCAGCAGGTGCCATAAAAAAACTGGAATATTTTCTCAGCGATGAAAAAAATTTTCTCATAGTTAATGGAGATACTATTCAACATATTCCCTTAAAATTCCTTTTGGATTTTCATATAAAAGAGAAAGCATTTGCTACATTATTGATTAGAAAAAACCAATCTTCTGAAAAATATTCGATCATTGAAATAAATGAGAGAAATGATGTCCTTTCTATTAAAAGTCCTCATAGAGAAAAGGATAATTATATGTATTGTGGGGCTATGATTTTGTCGAATCAGATTTTTAATTTTATTCCTCAAAATGCACCTTCGGATATTTTTAAAGATGTTTTTCCAATTCTTTTTAAAAAAAAGAAAAAAATTAAGGCTTTTAAATACAGAGGGTTGTGGATTGAAATTGGAGCAATTTTTAAATATTTTAAATATTCACTTGAAAGTTTAGCTGATTCAAGAAATGTAACAGGAGAAAATGTAAAAATTCATTCTTCATCAAAGATATTTAAAAGTATTATTGGAAAGGATTCTCTTATTGAGAAAAATGTAATTATTAAGAATTCAATACTCTGGGATGGAGTAACTATTGCTCATGATTCTGTAATTGAAAATTGTATATTGACACATAATGTATATATACCCCCCTTTTCCAAAATTAAGAATAAAGTTGTCTTCTTAGAAGAAAATATTCTAAAAACATGGGAAATAAAATAGAAATAAAAAAATTTCTGGAAAAAGAAGGAATCAAGGCTGAGAAGATAATAAAGCTTATAGGTGATGCTTCTGAAAGAGAGTTTTATCGAGTATTTACACCCGAAGGAAAATTTATTTTTCTTCTCTATCCTTCTCCGGTTAATAGAGAATTAAATTTAATAAAAGCTTATGAGCTGTATACTAAATCTAATTTACCTGTATCTAAAATTCTCCGTATCTGGTTTGAGAAGGGAGCTTTTCTTCTTCAGGATTTGGGAAATGAAAGTTTACAGAAATTTGTGAAGAATAAAAATGCCGAAGAAATCAGTCAAATTTATTATCAGGCTATTGATTTAATTCAAATAATTCAGAAAAAAGGATTAGTAAATATAGACGAGTCCTATTTTTCGAATCGTTATAAACTGGACAGGAAAAGATTGAGCTGGGAAATGGACTTTTTTCTGGAAAATTATGTGCAGAAATTTTTAAAAAAAAGAGTGGATAAAGAAAAATATAAAAAGTTATTTAAAAAATTGATTGAATTAATTGACCTTGAAAAAAAAGTATTATGCCATCGAGATTATCACAGCAGAAATCTGTTTATACTACATAATAAAATTTATATAATTGACTATCAGGATACAACTCTGGGACCTCCTCTTTATGATTTAGCTTCTCTTATTTATGATAGCTATGTTAATTTAGGAAAAAGACTGAAAAGTAAATTAATAGACTATGCTTATGAATTGAACAATTATGGGTGGAAATTTGAGGAGTTCCAAAAGCAATTTCTTTTAACATGTTTACAGAGGAATATAAAAGCTCTTGGAACATTTGGTTATTTGGTAATTGTTAGGAGAAAAAAACATTACAAAAATTACATAAAAAGAACAACGAATTATATTAAAAAAAATCTTAAGTTTTTTAAAGAATTGGACAAGATACAGGAATTATTGGAATAGCAATTACTTCTCTAATTTCTCCTCTTCTTGTAATAATTCTTCTCTTCTTTCTTCTTTTTCCATAGATTCAGGTGATAAGACCTCATATTTAATCAGCCCTCGAGCTACTTCCTCTTGAGCGATTTTTATTAAATTTTTAGAACTTGTTTTAATTTTTGGTTTTGCACCTTTTAATAGTTGTTTTCCCCTTTTTGCAGCTATAATAACGAAACGATATTTACTATCGATTCCGTTCAGCTCCTTCACTCGTCCTCCTAAGTTTTATAGAAAAAAAGCGGAGTATTTATAGCATAGCAAATATTTAAAAGAAATTCAACAAATTCGCGGGCGGAACTCTAATAATTGATAAAAATCCTGAGTTAAGAACAGATCTTATAGAAAAACATCAGCACAATTGAGGAGTCTGCAGGAATTCTTGCGGAGGCTTATTCATGAGTATAAATTATTCAAAAATAAAGAAATACTTGATGGACATAATTGGGAATATAAAGATTTTTTGAGATTTTGTGAAGAAATAGAAATTTTCTTAAAAAGTAATTAAAGGAAATATTCTAAATTTTCTCCTATTTTAGACTTTAAGTTTGTAAATTTCATAATTGCTAAGATTCACTTTTTGAATATATCTTATCTCTTCTCTTCTAATGGAGGTTTCAACAATTATTTCATTTTTTAATCCAATTAAATTTTGTCAAGTGTTTTTTAAAATTTTTATTAAATCAAAAGATTATTAAATCAGAAGAAGGGTATATAAGACTTTTGACTTTTATAAAAATTTTGAGCTATTAAATTCTCCACCAATAGGAGAATTTAAGGAAGATGCTGTAGTTATCCCGTATGTACTTTCCTTCTTCATTTTTTAAGAGGTTTGTATCCAGTCCAAGAAAAAATACAGTCCCTGGTCTTAAAATGTAACTTATTAAAAAGCTTCCATAAACTTCTTTATAATAATGGTTATAATCAATTATTGCTCTCAAGGATAAAGTTTTTGAAATTTGATAGGTTGTTTTTTGACGGACAACATTGTAATCCCATAACCTCTCTCCTCCTTTTCTTTCCCAAAAAGTATTTTTGGAAAAATCCACTGCCATCTGTAATCTTTTACTCGGTTTAAAATTCAAAAAAATTCCATAAGTATTGCTATAACCGAGAAATGGGTCATCAGGGTCATAGTAAATACTATCTCCTGTTCTAAAGAAAAATCCAAAGGGAAGCCAGCCAATTAAATTTGCTTCTCCATTCAGAGTGAAAGAATTTTTATTAAAATCAATTCCTCCGTATCTTTCCATATAATTTGTGTATTCAATGTTTAATCGAGACCATTGTGTGAATTCAAAATGTAAATTAACCTCTCCCCATCTATCCGTGAGGATATCTTCAAAATAGGCATCCATTTTCCCAATATTAAAATTTAAATATAAAGCATTTAAATATTTCTTTTGCGGAAATAAACGAAATGAAGTAAAGGCAGACATTTTCCTGTAATCCACACGATTTACGAATCCTGAGGAAGCCTCAAAATCAGGATGAATTGATTTCCATCCAAATCCAGCGACCCAGTGCCGAGTATAATACATGAATCGTGCAAAAAGGGCAGGTGCTATACCTGTCTGTTCATCTTCATACTTGGTTTTGGAAGCAAGAGCCTGAAAGGAAAGGAAATATTTATTTTCAAATTTCAATTGTCCATCTATCCCGATTACTCTATTATATAAACCATCGATCTCTTTATCTGCTAAACAGAATCCTATATATGATTCTTTAAATACATCTGTTTTAAAACGAAAAATATTAAAAAGAGCATTTTCATCCCTTCCTTCTCCTCCATTGTGAACTTCCCACAAACTCTCAGTTGGGTCAAGGTCATAGGCTGACAGAATTCCGTATGTAAATCTTCCCATCTTTCCAGTCATTTTTCCTCCCCAGGCTGGGTTAATAATTCTTCTTGTGTAAACCATTTCAATTTCCGGGAATCGAAAAATTTCCATTCCTTCAAGGAAAAAAGGTCTTTTCTCGGGATAATAAAGGGCAAATCTTTGATTAATATCTATTTGAGGTGCATCTGCTTCAATATGGCTGAAGTCAGGATTAATTGTTAAGTCAAGAGTTAAATCTGAACTCACTCCATATTTCAAATTAACACCTGGCTGAAAATCGGCTTTTTTCTCCTGGGTCTTAAGAGATGTAAAAACAGGCATTATTTCTAAATTTTTACCCTTTTCCACATTTCCCCTTATAATTATCTCACTTTCCTGTGCCAATAATCCTGGAATATCTCTTGAAAACTTTGGCCATGTTATTATTTCTCCCTTTCGAGGAATGTTTCTTCCAAGTGTTATACCCCAAATTTTTTCTTCCTTATCAGGGAAACGCAAACTTTTAAAAGGAATAGCTATTTCTACAGTATATCCTTTTTCATCAATCTTTCCATCCGAGAAAAATACTGTATCCCATGTTGAGTCCATATTATCATTACCACCCTCTTCCACTCGAATCGCATCTATCTGAACTCCTATTGGATTTACAAAAAAGGTAAATGCTCTTCGTTTTTCATTAAATGTGTCAAGGAAAATAACTATCCAGTCATCATCAATAGCATTATCTCTATTTGTAACTGATGCTCTTATCTTCTTAGGCTCAGAATCATAACATCTGAATGCAAAATATAAATTTTTTTCATCATATCCAATATAGGCAATTGTTTTTTCTGTGGGTTTTCCTCCTTCCTTTGGCGAAAGCTGAAAAAAATCTTCAATCTTTAATGCCTGCTCCTCCCATAAGGGATTCTCAAGAATCCCATCTATTTTAGGAGAGGATGAAAATCTTGGAATTTCTAAAACTTTTTTCTCTGAAAATGAATAGTTTGAAAAAATAACTGCTAAAAATAATAGAATTAATGCAGTTTTTTTATAAATCCATTTCGATATCATCTCAAATTTCCCTCCATAATTTCATTTCACTTATATAGACGAAATCATTTTGAAAAAAGTTTCAAAACAGAGCGGAAGATTTGAAGAATTTAGAATGATTTTAAAATTCTCTCAATTATATTTGACGAAGAATAACCTTCTATATAAGGAAATATTATAACTCTTCCTCCAGCTCTTTCTACCTCTTCCTTCCCAACCACCTGTTCTGGTTTCCAGTCTCCACCTTTTATAAGAACATCAGGTAATAATAAAGAAATCAATCTCTTAGGAGTCTCATCCTCAAATACAGTTAAATAATCAATATATTCTATTGCCTCCAACACTTCTAGCCTCTCACTTAATGGAAAAATTGGTCTTTTTGAACCTTTAATTTTTTTTATCGAAGAATCAGAATTAACTCCAACAATTAAAATATCGCCCAGACTTTTTGCAAATTTAAATAATTTTATATGTCCTAAATGAAGAATGTCAAAACATCCGTTTGTAAAAACAACTTTTTTTCCTTCCTGCTTCCATTTCTTCCTTAAATTGATTAATTCATCGAGTTTCTTAATTTTTATCATTTATTTTTAGAAGGCTTTTTAATCCTTATTTTTCTCGAGAATTGCCATGAATGAGGAGGACAATAGATTCCAATGCTTTTATTTCGTGATGCAACGGCAAAGGAATAAAGGGATTTATGATAATCATAGGGATATCCATCTCTTTTGTGAGTTGCAACATCTAAATAATATGTTCCGTTAATGAGATTTAATTTTTCTATTTTAAAAATAACTTTACCTTTCCCTTCAAATGAGACAGGGGTAAAATCTTCGAGATGAGTATTTGTTCCAAAACAACAAACTCCTTCAGAATTGAATATCCCGACTCCAAAAACAAAATCTTCAATTTTACTTTTTGTTTCAACATCCATCTCTATTATCATTCCCTCATTAGGAGAAAAAACGAATTTCTCATTGCCTTCCAAGTCTTTGAGCTTTACTGACTTAATCTCAATTTCTCTTTTTCCCCATCTCTTTTCTCTTCTCTCCTCTTCCCATTTTTTCTCTAAATCAAGCTCTCTATGACGGGTCTCGAGTGACTCTTCCTGTTTCTCTGCTATATCCTGAAGATAAGCATCCACAACCCTTTTTGGCTCACCAATCATCTGAATCTCACCTTTTTTTAACCACATAACTTTGTCACAAATTCTCTCCACAGTGGATAAATCATGACTTACAAAAACTATGGTTTTTTTTCTTCTCCTGAAATCATTAATTTTATCCAGACATTTAGGAACAAATGAAGCATCTCCAACTGCAAGAACTTCATCTACAAGAAGAATATCAGGATTAACATTTATAGCTACTGCGAATCCAAGCCTCATATACATTCCCGAAGAATAGGTTTTTACTGGTGCATCAATAAAATCTTCAAGTTCAGCAAATTTCACAATTTCATCAAATTTCTCAGAAATTTCCTTTTTTGAAAGCCCGAGCATAATTCCATTTATATATACATTCTCTCTTCCTGTTATTTCAGGGTGAAAACCTGCTCCAAGCTCGATTAGGGCGGAAATTCTTCCATTTGTTATTACCTTTCCTGAAGTTGGTTTTGTTATACCCGCTATTATTTTTAATAATGTGCTTTTTCCAGAGCCATTTTCTCCAATTATTCCAAAAGTAATTCCTTTTTCTACCTCAAAATTAATATCTTTTAACGCAGTAACCAATTCATCAGGCTTTAAATCTTTAAAAAGGCTTCCTTTTACTAAAGCGCTCTTAAAAGTCAAAAACCTATGACGAGTTGAATACTTAGGAAATACTTTTGTAAGATTTTGTGCTTTTATAGCTAACAATCAAACCTCCTCCGGAAATAAATCTCTGAGTTTATCAAATACATAATAGCCAAAAAAGAATAAGAATAATGAAACTGCAAAAGTAACCGATAGTTTCTTCCAGTGAGGTAAACTTCCGTAGAAAAGACTGTATTGGTACCCCTCCATGATATGCGTCATTGGATTCAAATACAGGAATGTTTTTAATAATTTTGAATTCTGAATTGTTCTGAAAGACATTGGATAAATTATCGGAGTTGCAAAAAACCAAAAAGTTAGAAGGTTGTTTAATATATCTTTAATATCTTTAAAATAAACAGTCAGGGATGAGACAAGAAATGATAACCCTTGAGAGAAAATCAACTGAATGAGTATGACAACAGGAAGGAAGAAAACCCACCATGTAAATCCTTTCCCAAGAACTATAAAAAAGAAAAAAAGAATGGGTAAACCAAGTAAAAAATGAACTAAATTACTCAATACAATAACTACAGGCAGAACTTCAGCTGGAAAAAGAATTTTTTTAATCAACTGACCATGGGTCATTAGAACCATGGAGGATTCAAGAGTAGAAGATGTGAACCATACCCAAGGTAATAATCCACAGAAAAGAAATAAAGCATAATTTACTGGTGATGCTCCAAAAGCAGGGTCCTTTGGTCTTAAAATGAATCCAAAGACAATTGTGTATATTATCATTAAAAGGAAGGGGTTAAAGAAGGACCAGAAAAACCCAAGAATAGTTCCTCTATAACGTGCTTTTAATTCTCTCCCCACTAAGCTGAAAATCAAAACTCTATAATTATAAAGTTGAACTAAATTTTTAATTAACTTCAGCATTTTTTCTTCCCGCGAAAATTTCCTTCATTTCATCAGTATATTCATCATTTTTATAAATTATCAATGGAGGTAATATTTTACATGAATCTGAATGAAAATTTAATTCAACAAGAAATAAATTTGGACTTTCTCCTTCCCTTGGTATAACATAACGAATTTTACTCAATTTTAATTCTGTTCTTGATAAATACTCCTTAAAATCCTTTTCTCTTTTTGCTGGATAAATAAAATATGCTTTCCCTTCTTTCTTTAAAAGGCGAACTGTGGTCTGAAAAACTGAATTTAAATCGCAATATATCTCATGACGGGCTATTGCTTTCTCTCGATACGGGCTAAGAACACCACTTCCTCTTTTTTCATACGGAGGATTTGAAAATATAACATCAAATTTCTTACCTGGATTAAATTTACAAAAATCTTGATGTAATACAGCTATTTTATGTTCAAGATTATTTAATTTTACATTCCGAATTGCTAAATCAACAAGAGAATCTTGGATTTCCAGTGCTGTAATTCTTTTAAAAGGCTTTACACTGAGAAGCAAGGAAATAACGCCACAGCCTGTCCCCAATTCCAAGAGTTCTTCATCTTCATGAGTGATAATAAAATCAGCAAGAAGAGGAGCATCAACTGAAAAGCGGTAGCCTTTCCTTTTTTGGAGAATTAATATTTTCCCATGATAAAAAGAATCAAAGGTTTCATCTTCTCTCTTAAAAACCTCAACTTTCTCCTTAAGCATTATGTATTAAATTTATTTTTGAATGAGACGAGAAATAAAATTACTTTTTTCATAACAATTTCTGCTATTTTAACTTTTTTTACTGGCTACATCAAGGAGGATAAGAACTTTTCTTAATCTTAAGAGAATTTTTTCAATTTCTTCTGGTTTAAACTCCCCTCTTTTTGCCTTTTCCAGTTCCTCTTCTATCTTTTTCTTCTCTTCTTTTACACTTTCTATGTCTATATCTTCGGCTTCTTTTCCTTCATTAACAAACACCAGGACTCTTTCTGGTAAAACCTCTACATATCCTCCAAAAACAGCAAAAATTTTTCTTTTATTTCCAACTCTAAAATTAAGGATTCCGTCTCCAAGAGTTGAAAGTAAAGGTCTGTGTCCTGGTAATATACCTAAATAACCCAGAGCACCAGGGATGGTGACTTCCTCCACCTCCTCTTTTACCAGTTGTTTCTGTGGAGTTATCAATTCTAATAATATTTTATCTTTTATATTTTCCATTAGCTCAATTGTTTTGCTTTTTCAATTGCTTCATCAATTGTTCCAACCATATAAAATGCCTGTTCAGGAAGATGGTCGTGCTTACCTTCGACAATTTCTTTAAATCCTCTAACCGTTTCTTCAACAGGAACATATCTTCCGGGGCGCCCAGTGAATTCTTCTGCTACAAAAAAGGGCTGAGATAAAAACCGCTGAATTCTCCTTGCCCTTGCAACGATAATTTTATCTTCCTCAGATAACTCCTCCACCCCAAGAATAGCAATAATATCCTGCAAATCTTGATATCTCTGTAAAATTTCTTTTACCTTTCGAGCAACCTGATAATGCTCTTCTCCCACCACGCGAGGGTCAAGAATCCGTGAAAAAGATGAAAGTGGGTCTACTGCAGGATAAATACCCATTTCACTTAATTTTCTTGAAAGATTTGTATTAGCGTCTAAGTGAGAAAATGTTGTTGCTGGGGCAGGGTCAGTATAATCGTCTGCAGGAACATAAATAGCCTGAACAGAGGTAATAGAACCTTTTTTTGTAGAAGTTATTCTTTCTTCAAGTTCTCCAAGCTCTGTTGCTAAATTTGGCTGATATCCAACTGCTGAAGGCATTCTTCCTAAAAGAGCAGAAACCTCAGACCCCGCCTGAACAAATCTGAAAATATTATCTATGAATAACAGAACATCCTGTCCTTCTTCATCTCTAAAATACTCAGCAACAGTTAGACCAGTAAGCCCTACCCTTAATCGAGCTCCGGGAGGCTCTGTCATCTGACCATATATCAAAGCTGCCTTCTCAAGAACACCAGACTTTTTCATCTCAAGCCACAAATCATTTCCCTCTCTTGTTCTCTCACCAACTCCTGCGAATACAGAAAACCCTCCATGTTTTTTTGCAACATTATGAATCAATTCCATAATAATTACTGTCTTACCAACTCCTGCTCCTCCAAACAATCCAATTTTTCCTCCTTTCAAAAAGGGCTGAATTAAATCAATTACTTTTATTCCTGTCTCAAACATTTCTAATTTTGTGCTTTGTTCCTCAAGGGGGGGAGCAGGTCTATGAATAGGATATCTTTTTTTTGCATTAATGGGACCCAATTTATCAATTGGTTCACCAATTACATTCATTACTCTTCCCAGGGTCTCTTTCCCAACCGGAACTGTAATTGGACCTTCTAAGTCATAAGCGGGCATTCCACGAACTAATCCATCCGTAGGATGCATGGAAACACATCTAACCCTGTTTTCTCCGAGATGCTGTTCAACCTCCACTATAATATCTATAGGCTTTGGAACATCAAAGCCCTCACTTGTTATGCGTAATGCAGTATATATTTCAGGAAGCTTTCCTGACTCAAACTCCACATCCACCACAGGTCCTCTCACTCCTATTACTTTCCCCTTGTTTATTTTTTCATTTTTCATTTTATCTTCCCTCCAAAGCTCTAATTGTAGTCATTATATTCACTAATTCCTTTGTAATCATAGCTTGCCTAACCTTATTCCTTTCCAAAATAAGCTCATTTATTAAATCCTGAGCATTATTTGTGGCATTTTCCATTGCAACCATTCGAGCACTATGTTCGGAGGTAATTGACTCAGCTAAAAAATGATACATTTGATTTTCAATATAATCAGGTAATAATTTCTCCAGTATAGTTTTTGCATCAGGTTCATAAATGTAATCAACCACGCCTTTCTGCTTTTCTTCTCCCTCTAAAGGAATCAGTTTTCTAATTGTTAATTCATGTCTTAAGATAGACTTAAATTCATTATAAATTACATAAATTGCATCAATTTCTTTTTTTAAAAAAAGATTAATTAAATTTTGAGTTAATTCTTTTACTTTTTCATAGTTCAAATCTTGGAATATACCAGGAAGTTCATAATGAACATTAAAATACTCTTTCTTAAAATAAGTTACCGCTTTTTTCCCTATTAATGTTAAATAAATCTCAACTTTGTCTTTTCTATTTTCAATAAATTCAAGTGCTTTATCTCTTATTCTTGAATTAAAAGCCCCGCAAAGACCTCTGTCTGATGTAATAATTACCAATTCAATTTTTTTCTCCTCTCGTCTCTGGAGTAGAGGATGTAAACTTCTATTAACTCTTGAAACAATGCTTGAAACCAGAATCGGTAATCTATGAGCATAGGCTCTGCTATTTAATAATGCCTGTTGCGCTCTCTTCAATTTTACTGTGGATACAGTCTTCATTGCCTTTGTCATTTGCTGGATATTGCTAATTGACCTGATTTTCCTTCTAATATCAAGAATGGTTGCCACTTAGATCTTTTCCCCCTTAAATTTTTCAGTGAATTCATTGAGAAGAGTTTGCAATTTCTTATCTAACTCTTCGTCAATCTCTTTTTTCTTAGCCAACTCCTTTAAAATCTGTGAAGCCTCTTCATCGCTCCCCACATATTGATATAGCTTTTCTTCATATTCTCTTATTTTATGAACTTCAATTTCATCTAAGAAACCTCTTGTTCCTGCATAAATTATCAATATTTGTTTTTCAACAGGTAGAGGCTGATACTGATCCTGCTTTAAGACCTCTGTTAATCTATCCCCTCTCTCAAGTTGTGCCTGAGTCGCTTTGTCCAGCTCACTTCCAAACTGGGCAAAAGCAAGTAGCTCCCTGTATTGAGCCAGATCAAGTCTTAATTTCCCTGCAACCTGTTTCATTGCTTTAATCTGAGCACTTCCGCCAACTCTTGAAACTGATATTCCAACATTTATAGCTGGTCTTATTCCTGCATTGAACAATTGAGGCTCTAAATATATCTGTCCATCAGTTATAGAAATAACATTTGTGGGTATATAAGCTGAAACATCTCCTGCCTGAGTCTCAATTATTGGAAGGGCAGTTAGACTACCACCTCCGTTCTCATCATTAAGCTTTGCCGCTCTTTCAAGTAATCTTGAATGTAAATAGAAAATATCACCAGGATATGCTTCTCTTCCTGGCGGTCGCCTCAGGAGTAGGGAGATTTCTCTGTAAGCAGCAGCGTGTTTTGAAAGATCATCATAAATAACAAGAGCATGCTTTCCATTATCTCTGAAATACTCTCCCATTGCACATCCACAATAAGGTGCTAAATATTGTAGAGATGAAGGATCTGAAGCTGAAGCCGCAACTACAATTGTATAATCCATTGCGCCATAGTCTTCGAGAATCTTCAATATCTGGGCAATGGTTGAACTCTTCTGTCCTATTGCCACATATATACAAATTACATCTGTATTTTTTTGATTTAAAATTGTATCAAGAACAATTGCAGTTTTACCTGTCTGCCGGTCTCCTATAATTAATTCTCTCTGACCTCTTCCAATAGGTATCATTGCGTCAATCGCTTTAATTCCTGTTTGAAGAGGCTCTTTAACGGGCAGGCGATCTACCACTCCTGGGGCAAGTCTTTCAACAGGCATAAACACATCGGTTTCAATAGGTCCTTTTTCATCAAGGGGCTGACCGAGGGGATTAACTACTCTTCCGATAAGCGCTTCACCTGCAGGAACTTCAATTATACGGCGTGTTCTCTTTACTATATCACCCTCTTTTACCAGGTGAGTTTCCCCAAGCAAAATTGCTCCTATGCTGTCCTCTTCAAGATTTAGAGCCAATCCATAAACATTATTTGGGAATTTTAATAATTCGTTATACATAGCGAATTCGAGCCCGTGAATCTGAGCAATTCCATCTCCCACATAAGTGACTATCCCAACCTCTTTAATATCTATTTCTGTTTTATAATTTTTGATTTGATTTTCTATTATTTCACTGATTTCATCTGCTTTTAATTCCATTTTACTCCTCTCCTAATCTTCTCCTAATATTTTCTCTTTTAATTTTAACAAATTCCCCTTAATTGAGCCATCATAAAGAATGTCCCCTTTTTTAATTCTTAGACCTCCTATTAAAGAAGGGTCTATCTGGAATTTAATATCAACTTCAGCTTTTACAATCCTTTTTAGTTTCTTCTTTAATCTTTCTTTTTGTTCTTCTGTTAAAGGATAAGCAGATGTAACCTCAAAAGTGTGAATATTCTTTTTTTCATTCCAATAAATCTGTATCAATTCTTTAATTTCTTCAAGAAGAAGTAATCTATTCTTTTCAATTAAAAGGAAAAAAAATCTCTTGCTTTTTTCTGAAAAAGGTATTTTCTCCAATATTTGCGAAAGAACTTCCTTCTTTTGATGGGATGAATAAAAGGGACTGAGAATAAAGTTTTTAAAATCCTTTTTCTTCTCAATTAAATCCAAGAAACTTTCTATTTCTTGATAGATTCTATTATATTCCTCATCATTTTCTATTGCTTTTACCATACCCAAGGCATATCTCTTTGCAACTATTTGACTTCTCATTTAAATTTTCCAATTTTTTCAATAAATCTGTCGATTAAATATCTATGCTTTTTGGGTGTGAGACTCTTCTTTATTTTGTCTTCAGCTATTGAAATGGAAAGTTCAACAGCATAGGTTTTCAATTCTTCAAAACCTCTTTTTAACTGTCTTTCGATTTCCTTCTGTGTGAGTCTTTTTATTCTCTGAGCTTCTTTTATGCCTTCTTGAATTATCCGTTCCTTTTCTTTCTGAGCTGTTAATTCTGATTTCTTCTTTATCTCAGCTATTTCTTCTTCAAGATTTTTCAATCTTTTTTCAATTTGAGTCAATTGCTGTTCAGCCTCCTTTCTCTGAGACTCTGTCTGGTGAAAAGTATCTTTTATTTTACTATTTCTTTCGATTAAATATTTTTTTAAAGGTTTATATAGAATAAAGATAAGAAATCCAAAAAGAATAAACGAATTAATTATTTTCCCTATAAAATCTGCCCAATTAAAGGAGTTTTCTTCTACTGAAAGAAGAGGCAAAGAAGAAATAAATAACAGAAATAAAACGGATACAATTTTTTTCATTTTTCCTCTAATATTTTTTTAGTTATTTCGCTGGCAAGAAATTCAGAATGTTTTTTAAGCTGTATTTTATTTTTTTCAACCTCTTTTTTTATTTTCTGTTTCGCTTTTTCTATCAAGTCTTCGCTTTCCTCCCTTGCCTTATCTATTATTTTCTGCCTTTCTGCTTCTCCTTCCTTTATATATTTCTCTCTCAATTCAGAAACTTCCTGATAAGCTTTTTTCAAATTCCTATTTATTTCTTCAATGCTTTTTTGATAATTGGAAGTTGCTTTATTATAGCCTTCAAGATTTGAATTTATAATTTCTTCTCTTTTCCGCATAATACTTTTAACTGGTGTGAAAAAGATTTTATTTAAGACGATTACCAAAATCCAGACTATTATAAAAACTATTATGAAAGATACATCTATTGATAACATATCAATTTGAGAGATTTATTTAACATTTTTAAATTTAAAAATCAAGTTAAACGATTTTTTCAATTAATTATATATTCACCCTTGACAAATACACAGTTTAAACCTATATTTTAGATGTAATTGGGAGGCAA
>CAZWBN010000008.1:0-5312 GCA_964632095.1 uncultured Clostridia bacterium
TTATTACTGGTGGAACAGGGTTTATTGGAAGTCATTTAATAGAATATTTACTTTTAAAAGAAGCTAAGATTTATGCTCTGGTCAGAAACCCTTCCAATCTTCGCTGGCTAACGCCAATCAGGGATAAAATTAATATTTTAAAAGGAGATTTGTTCAATATTCCTGAGATTCCTTCAGATATTGAGTATGTTTTTCATTTAGCTGGAATTACTAAATCCAATTCTACAAAAATAAAAAATTATTATCTCATTAATCACAAAGGAACAGCTAATCTTTTAAATTTTCTTAAATCCAAAAAGACTCCTCTAAAAAAATTCATTTATCTCAGTTCTTTATCAGTGGCTGGACCATCTAACCCTGAATCTCCCAATAAAGAAGATGATCCTCCCAATCCAATCAGTCATTATGCACGAAGTAAACTTCTCGGAGAAAAAGAAGTGCTTTCTCATAAAAATAACTTTTCAGTTGTAATAATACGCACACCTGGAATTTATGGTCCGAGAGATAAAGACTTTCTTTCTGGTTTAAAAAGCATAAAAAAGGGATTATTCATCTCCTTTGGAAAAAAAGTATGGCTCAGTCTGTGTTATGTAAAGGATTTAGTAGAAGGCATGTTTTTAGCTTCCCGGGATAGTGTAAAAAGTGGTGAAATTTTTAATATAGCAGACCCGAAAATTTATACATGGGAGGAATTCTGTTTAACAGCGGCTGAGATTATGAATGTAAAGGTAAGGAAAATAACAATCCCTATTCCTTTAGTCTACCCTGTCTGTTTTATCAGTGAAATCTTTTCCATTTTTTCCAAACAGGATTTAATTCTCAATTTTGATAGAATAAAAGAATTAAAACAGGAAGCATGGGTTTGTTCAAGTGAAAAAGCTGAAAAATATTTGAATTTTAAAGCTCGCTATTCCTTAGAAGAAGGTCTTAAAGAAACTATATCCTGGTATCTCGAGCAGAAGTGGCTTTAAATATCCTTCTCATAAATTGCATATCTTTTGTAAATTTTTGCATTTATACTCTGTAAGATTCTATTCATGGGAATATTATCCTCTAAAATCCAAGAAGTCTCAGCACCTCTGTATCCCAGTGCTATTCCATTTCTTATTGTTTCATAATAAAAATATGCATCGATTCCTCTGTGTCTATATTCCTTGATTACTCCCATTATAATTACTCTGATAGCATTGATTTTTCTTTTATACCATAGAAGTTTGAATAAACCAAAAGGAAGCAGTCTCCCATTAATTTTTATTAGTGCTTGATTAATATCCGGAACCGCCAGTGAAAAACCCACGGGTTTACCGTCCACTTCGGCAAAGTAAATTAATCTTGGGTCTGCAATCATTTTTAATTTCTTTCCTACATAATCTATTTCTTCATCAGTCATTGGAACAGCACCCCAATTTTCAGCCCATGCAGAATTGTAAACTTTTTTCACCTTTTCAATTTCATTTTTAAAATCTTTTAAATTTACATTTCGATAGGTAATCTCTTTATTGCTTTTAATCTTTTCGAGAGCATGCTTCATCTTATCAGTAATTCGAACACTATCCTTATCAACCCAATAGGCATAAAGCTCTTTAATCTTTTCCAAACCGAAATCTTCATATAAATCAATATAATACTTCGGATTATAGGTCATCATAACAACAGGAGGTAAGTTAAAATCGTCAATAAGAAGACCGTATTCTTCATTTACTGTATAATTCGCTGGACCTCTCATTTTTTCAAGACCTTTTTCTTTAAGCCAGTCCTGAGCTGCTTGAAAGAGAGCACGAGAAACCTCTTTTGAATTAATGCATTCAAAAAATCCAAAGAATCCAACTTTATCCTTATAATAAGCATTGTGATTTTTATAATGAATTGCTACAATCCTTCCCGCTGGTTCATTATTTTCTATTGCCAGAAAAAGCTGAGCTTCACTGTGAGTGTAAAAAGGGTGTTTCTTAGGGTCAAACAATTCTTTCTGGTCTATTATAAGAGGAGGAACCCAGTTTGGATCACCCTTATAGATTTTCCATGGCAATAATATAAATTGTTTTTTTTCTTTTTTGGTTTCGACAGGGATTATTTCAATTTTACTCATTTTAAACTCCTTATTTTTCTTTTAAAATTTTTACCTCTCCAAACTGTTTTATATTATTTTTTATTTCCTCAGCTCTTCCTAATATAAATAAACAGAAATTTTCTGGGTCAAAATATTTATTGGCGATTTTATTTACTTCTTCCTTACTCACTCTGTCTAATTTTGAATAATATTCCGTGATAAAGTCAAGTTTTAACTCATAAAATTCCATTTCTGATAATAAAAGTGCAATATTCTCATTAGTTTCAAATTTGAGGGGAAAGATACCTTTAATGTACCTTTTCGCTTTCTCAATTTCTTCATCTGAACAATAAATCTCTCTCATTTTCTTCATTTCACTTAAAGTAATATCCAATAATTGAGAAGTGGATTTATTCTCTGTAAAAGATGTTATATAGAATGCACCACCTTTCTTAAATGAGGTAAAATTGGAATTAATATGATATGTCAACCCTCTTTTCACTCTTATCTCACTAACAAGACGAGAGGTGAAACTCCCTCCAAAAATTGTATTAGCTACAATTGCAGGGAAGTAATCTGTATGTCCTCGACAAAATCCAAGGTTTCCGAGCCTAATTTGAGCCTGAGTTAACTCAGGTTTATCCATGAGAATAATTCTTTTCCCCCTAATCCTTGGAGGTTCAGAAATATCTATTTCTATCTTCTCATTACTCTTCCATTTTCCAAAAAATTCTTCTACTATTTTCAGAACCTCATTTTCCTCAAAATCTCCCACCAAGCTCAAGATAGAATTCTCAGGGTTTGCATAACGCCAGTAATGCTCAGCAACATCCCTTTCATCCATTTTCGAAATAGTCTCCACTCTTCCTAAAACAGAATTTCCATATGGATGAAAATCAAACAAATTTTTGAAGAACTCCTTTGAAGCCAAATAAGAGGGATTATCTTTTTCCTCTTTTAACTTATCTATCCTTCGTTTTCTAATTTTCTTGAATTCCTCTGAAGGAAAAACAGAATTCAGTGTAATATCTGACAGAATTTCAAAAACTTTCCTGATGTCTTTATTTAAAAATTCCCCAACAATTAAAGAATAATCAATACTTGTTGACCAAGTTAAAATTGCTCCCATCGAATCTATTTCATTTACAATTTGAAAGGCATTTCTTTTTTTTGTCCCCTTAAAAAGTAATTCAAAAGCTAAGGATGAAATTCCTTCTTTCTCTCGAGAATCTGTAACAGCTCCAATATCCGTAAGCATACATATATTAATTAGAGGTAAATTTTTTCTCCGTAGAAAAATAACCTTTAAACCATTAGACAGTGAAAATCTTTTAAATTTAGAAAATTCTTTTAGAAAATTCATTTTTAATTAAAAATTACTTACCTGGCACCATATGTACAACAGTTCTATTCTCATCAAAAAAATATTTGTCAACCACTTCAAGGATATCATCTTCAGTAATTTTTTTATATTCCTCAATTAAAGAAAAAATTTTTCTCCAATCCCCGAATAGAATTTCGGACTGCCCTATCAAATGCGCTCTCGAAATGTTCTTCTTAAAACTTCTTAAAAAATCAACAATATGGATATTCCTTGCCTTATTAATCTCATCATTTGAAATTCCTTCTTTTTTAATTTTATTCAATTCCTCGTATATAACTTCCTCACCGTCATAATTTGAATATTTGCTACTCATTTGAACATAGAAAATAAACAATGAAGGGTCCAATCTCCATGAGAAATCCACAGAAATTTTTATTGCCATGGACTTCTCTTCTATCAATTTTTGATATAATCTTGAACTCTTCCCATATGCAAGAATTGTATCTATTAAGTCTAATACAAATATATCCTTGCTCTCCACGCTAGAACACAAATAGGCTGACATGAAGGACGGGATTTCAACCTTATGAGAGATTTCTTTCCTTTTTTCTTTTTTAACTGTAGGCAATTTTAAAGAATCAGTATTTAACTCAGATGGAGGAATATGTTCGTAGAATTTTTTTATAACCGGCAATACCTCTTTGGGATAAACATCTCCTGAAATAACAATTACCGCATTATTAGGGCAATAAAATGAACGATAATATTTCATTAAATCTTCCCGGGAAATGGATTCAATATCCTCTCTTAATCCAATTACAGGCCAACTATAAGGATGCTCTTCATATGCAAGAGAAAATAACTCTTCTTCCAGTTTCCCGGGAGGATAATTATCAATACTCGAGCCTCTTTCTTCAAGAATTACTTTTCTTTCTGATTCTAAAATTACAGGCTCAAAAATTAAATTAATCATTCTATCTGATTCAAGCTCTACAATTAGATCAAGAACATCTCTTGGAAATTCCTGATAATAAATGGTCATGTCGGGAGAAGTAGAGGCATTTGAGTAACCTCCATTTGATTCGATTAAAATATCAAATATTTTAGGACCATATTTTTTTGTTCCATTAAACATCATATGCTCTAAAAAATGGGAAATCCCTGTTATCCCTTTCCTTTCATTTCTCGTTCCTACTTTATAAAAAGTGCAGTAGCTTACCAGGGGAAGAGAATGGTCCTCAATTATTAAAACTTTGAGCCCGTTATCAAGTTGATATTCATTTATCGAGATTTCTGGAAATTTTACATTGGAAGAAAGATGCATTATTTAATTATATTTATTTGGATTTTCCTTTATAAACTGATTTTAAGGTGGAAAAGGAAATAGTAAATTCCTTCGAACTTTTTAAACACCATCCTTCACTCGCCGAACATGCAAAATATTTTATCTCGCCTTTTAATTTATGTTTTCCTCTTTTTGCCTTCATACTTACTTTAAATGGAATCTCAATATTTTTCTCTAAACTTAAATATTTATTTCCATCCTTTTCAAATGATTCCAGCTCTAAATCAGAGGAAGTAAAAAAATTCTTTGAAAAAATAAGTTCTTTACATGGCTTGAATTCGATCACAACAGAAGGGAAAAAATTTATATATATGCCGTCCGGCACTTCCAATTTAAGAACAACTTTTCCTTCCTGTCCCCTTAAAAGTATAGATGGCTTTATTTTCCCTTTAATCTTTAAAATATCTATAGTTTGACTAATTAAAAAAGTGAATATAAACAGGCAAATTATTAAGAATATTCCTGCTTTTTTAAACTTCCTCTCCATTTTGGGATTCTTATCTTATACTTTTTCTATAAATTAGTCAAGTAAGTGTAAATTCTTAAAAATTATATTTTTTCTTTTTTATTCCAATTTTAGTTTTTTATCTTTA
>CAZWBN010000008.1:5412-8172 GCA_964632095.1 uncultured Clostridia bacterium
ACAAGAAGAAATTTATAAGCCCTTTTTATGCTACCCAAAACCGCATCCATTCTTGAGTTTGTACCAATTCTTGATCTGATACCTTTATGACTTAAATTATTTCTTTTATCTCAAAAAGGTTTCCGTTGTAATCTCGAACAAAAAGATAAAAAGAATTCTGCTTCGGAATTTTTGAATAATCAATCCCCATCTCCTCTGCTTTTGAAATAAGTTTTTCTCTATCCTCTACTTCAATACAAACATGGGGAATAGAATTTCTCTCACCCTTATATTCCTCATCAATAAAAATTTCTATTTTTACCTGATTATTGGAATAAACTATTATTTTATATTCTTTTTTTAAATTAAAAATTTGAGAAGCCATATCAGAAGAAACTTTGAATGTCCTCAGCTTTTTCAATCCAAGAAAATCCTGATAAAATTTATCTGCTTTTTTCTCTGAATCGTTAACTAAAGCAATATGGTTTATTTTCATTTAATAACTCTCTCCTCCAATATCACGAAATAATTTAATTTTTTATTTCATTAAAGTCAAGCCTATTTGATTTCTGCTAATCTTTATGTTATAAGAGCTTCTGTGGAAAACGAGAAAAAAATTCTTTTAGCTCTTTCAACTACTCGAGAGTCTCAAAAGACGATTGAATATGCTTTAAATTCTGCAGAAAAAGAATCCGCCTCTCTTGTTGCTCTATTTGTTATAGACCCTGACTTACCAGAGCTCATTTTTAGTAAATTAATAGATATTGGTTTTATGGGAGAAAAACCGGGTGAAGAGGTGATGAAAGCCCTTTTAAAAGAATATCGCACAAGGGGGGAGGAAAAATTAAAAGAAATTAAAAAATTGGCGGAAGAAAGAGGGATAGAATGCAAAACAATACTTAAAACAGGAAATTTTGCAAAAGAATGTTTAAAAATCATCAATGAACAAAAACCTCTTTCAGTTATTCTAACACGAGCAAAAAGGTCCAATATTTCCCGTTTTCTCTTTGGTTCAGCAGTAAATGAAATAAGGAAAAAATCTTCCGTACCCATTAAAATTATAAAAGAGGATTAAATCCACCATAAAATTCTTTTTTCTCTTTTATCCAATCTCTGAATTCCTGCTTTTTTAGCACATTCTATTGCTTCACTGTACTCTTCTGGAGTAATTCTCCTATTCAGGTATAAATCAGAGTATACTTCTCCAGACGGATAATACTGGTCCATAATATTTACATATGTATTTTTTGAGATTTCCTTTGCAAGAAATTCCATTATTTTATGAGTTCCTGCTAAACCATGAGGTAAAACAAGGTGCCTCACCAGAAGCCCTCTTTCCGCTATTCCATTTTCATTAATCACCAAGTCTCCCACCTGTCTGTGCATTTCTTTAATAGCTTTCTTTGCAACTTCGGGATAATCCGGTGCTTTGGAATATTTCTTCGCAACTTCTGAATCTGCATACTTGAAATCAGGCATATAAATGTCAATTATTCCATCAAGAATTTTCAATGTTTTTACTGAATCATAGGCGCTTGTATTATAAACAAGGGGAATCTTTAATCCTTTTTTTATTGCAATATCAAGAGCTTTCAAAATCTGAGGAACATAATGGGTAGGAGTTACAAAATTTATATTATGACATCCAATTTCCTGAAGCTCGATCATTATCTCTGCAAGTCTCTCAAAAGAAACTTCCCTGCCCTCTCCTTCGTGACTTATTGAATAATTTTGACAGAAAATACATCTCAAATTGCAGTGCGTTAAAAAAATTGTACCTGAACCATGACTTCCGACCAAAGGGCTTTCCTCTCCAAAATGAGGGTTATATGAGGAAACCATTGGTAAATATCCAGCTTTACATACGCCCTTTTTTCCTTTTAAACGATTTACCCCGCAATTCCTTGGACAGAGATTACATTCCTCTAAAATGCTCCACGCTTCCTCTACTTTCTGGGATAAAAGTCCCTTCTCGTAAGTCTCTAAGTAGGTTGGCACGAACATTTATTTTTTCTTTTCTTTCAGAACCACCTGCGCAGCAGCTAAACGAGCAATAGGTATTCTAAAGGGTGAACAGCTTACATAATCCAGTCCTATTTTATGACAGAACTCCACAGATAGAGGTTCTCCACCATGCTCCCCACAAATACCAATTTTTAAATCGGGTCTTGTTTTTCTCCCTTTCTCAACAGCAATTTTCATTGCTTCACCGACTCCATCCTGATCAATCGTCTCAAAAGGATCTTTTTCCCATATCCCTTTTTCAAGATAGGCGACTAAAAATTTCCCAGCATCATCACGGGAAATACCAAAAACTGTTTGAGTTAAATCATTGGTTCCAAATGAGAAGAACTGAGCCTCCTCCGCTATTTTATCTGCTGTAATCGCAGCTCTTGGAATCTCAATCATTGTCCCGATAGTATAATCTATTTTCACTCCATATTCCTTCATAACCTCCTCGCCCACTCTCTCCACAATTTCTTTCTGCTGAGCCAATTCATTAACATGACCAACCAGAGGAATCATAATTTCTGGAATTACTTTTCCACCCTCTTTTGCCAGTTTACAGGCTGCTTCAAAAATTGCCCGTGCCTGAAGTTCTGTAATTTCAGGATAAGTTATTCCTAATCTGCACCCTCTATGCCCGAGCATTGGATTGAACTCAAAAAGAGCTTCCACTCGATGTAATAATCTTTCCAGTTCTTCTATTTTCTTTCTATTCTTTTCAGGATCCTTCAGCTTCAAAGTCGTTATTTCAACCATTAAATCCTCTTTAGAAGG
>CAZWBN010000008.1:8272-21694 GCA_964632095.1 uncultured Clostridia bacterium
CATGTGTTCTGTTCTACATAAACCGATCCCTTCTGCACCAAGAAAATATGCAATTCTTGCATCTCGAGGAGTATCTGCATTAGCTCTAACCCTCAACCTTCTCACTTTATCCGCCCATGAAAGCAATTTCGTAAAATATTGATATAATCGGGATTTTTCCGGAGGAAGAGTTCCTTCTATTACCTGAATTATTTCAGACGGTCGAGTCGGGATTTGGGCTAATATAACCTCTCCCGTGGTTCCATCTATCGAAATCCAGTCCCCTTCCCTCACTTTTTTACCATTTACTTCAAAATACTTCTGTTCTTCATTAATCTTTAAAGCACTACATCCAACAACCGAGGGTTTTCCCATTTGACGTCCTACGATTGCTGCATGAGATGTCATTCCACCGACTGCAGTTAAAATTCCCTGAGAAACACTCATTCCATGAATGTCATCCGGTGAAGTTTCAGCTCGCACTAAAATAATTTTTTTATTTTCATTTGCCCATTTAACCGCATCTTCAGCATTAAAAACAACCTGTCCTGTGGCTGCTCCAGGAGAAGCTGCTAAACCTTTTGCAACCGCCGAATATTTCTCTTTTTCTTTGGGGTCAAAAATGGGATGAAGCAACTGATTTAAAGCTTGAGGCTCAATAAGCTCAAGAGCCTCCTCTTCCGTAATTACTCCTTCCTCAACCATATCCACTGCTATCTTTACAGCAGCAATTCCGGTTCTTTTACCGCTTCGAGTTTGAAGCATATAAAGTTTTCCCTCTTGAATTGTGAATTCAAAATCCTGAACATCACGATAATGATGTTCTAATTTATCTGTAATTTCTTTTAATTGATTATAAACTTCTGGCATAATTTCTTTGAGCTTTGTAAGTGGCATTGGAGTTCTTACACCAGCCACCACATCTTCACCCTGAGCATTTAATAAAAACTCTCCGTAAAATTCCTTCTCTCCAGTGGCAGGATTTCTTGTAAAACCAACCCCTGTTCCTGAATTAGACCCATAATTTCCAAAAACCATTGTTTGAATATTTACTGCTGTTCCTAAATTATGAGGTATATTATTCAATTTTCTATATACTATTGCTCTCGGATTATTCCATGATTTAAAAACTGCTTCAATAGCCATTTTTAATTGCACAAAAACATCCTGAGGAAAATCTTTTCCGCTCTCTTTTTTTACTAATTTTTTATATTCAGAAATTAATTTTTCCAAATATTCTTCACTCAATTCATAATCATATTTAACTCCTGCTTCCTCTTTAATTCTGGAAAGAATCTCTTCAAATTTCTGTTTTGGAATGCCAAGCACAACATCTCCAAACATATGAATAAATCTTCTATAGCAATCCAAAGCAAATCTCCGGTTTCCTGTTCTCTTCCCGAGCCCCTCCACTGTTTCATCATTTAATCCCAGATTCAAAATTGTATCCATCATTCCAGGCATTGAAAACTTTGCTCCCGAACGGACGGACAGAAGAAGAGGATTTTCTTTGTCTCCGAATTCTTTATTATTTACCTTTTCGAGTTTCTTTAAATTTTCAAGAATCTCCTTCATTATCTCTTCAGGAACTTTCTCATTATTCTGATAGAAAATATTACAAACCTCTGTTGATATGGTAAACCCGGGTGGAACAGGAAGCCCTGCATTTGTCATTTCAGCTAAGCCTGCACCTTTCCCTCCAAGAATATCTTTCATATCCCTGTTCCCCTCAGCTCCCTCCGGACCAAAGAAATATACATATTTTTTACTCATCTTGACCTCCTCGAGATAAGAAATACAAACAATATATATTACATCCTATAATATGAAAAATCAATAATTTGACTTTATGCTGATTCCTAAGCTATCATTAAATTGATGGATAGCGTAAAACAAAAAATTATTGAGTTTTTTGAATATCACGGGAAAAGTGCAACTAAAAAACAGCTCGAAAGAAAACTCAACCTGTCTCCCAAAGAAAAATCAAAACTTCGAAAAACATTGAAAGAAATGGTTCGGGAAGGAATATTAAAAGCTACCCGTAATAGATTTTTTCTCCCGGAGAATAAGGATATTTTAAAAGGGAAATATGTTTCTAATCCAAATGGCTATGGATTTGTTATTCCTGAAAATAAATATTTAAACGATATATTCATTCCACCCAATAAAACAAAGGATGCCTTAAATGGAGATCTGGTAGAAGTAGTTTATACACGGAAAAGAAGAGGGGGAAAAAATGAAGGGAAAATAATCAAGGTGATAAAAAGAAAAAGAGAGAGAATATTCGGATATTTTGAAAGGAAATTAAATAAAAGCTTTTTAATACCAATAGATTCCAAAAATTCAAAAGAAATAATTCTTGATAAAATAGCTCCTTTTAACCCGATGCCGGGCATGATAGTTGAAGCAGAATTAACTGAAGGATTAAGGGGCAAGGTAACCGGTGTGCTCGGCTACCCGGATGAAGCAGGTGTGGATTTAAAAGTGATAATCTCTCAGTATTCTTTACAAGAATCCTTTCCTCCTGAAGTAATTCAAGAAGCAAATGAAATTCCCTTGAAATTGAGAAAAGATGACATTAAAGGAAGAGAAGATTTCAGAAACAAAATTATAATAACAATTGATGGTGAAGACGCAAGGGATTTTGATGATGCGGTTAGTTTAGAGAAACTCTCAAATGGCAATTATTTACTGGGTGTTCATATAGCAGATGTCTCTCACTTTGTAAGACAGGGCTCTGATTTAGATAAAGAAGCTTATAGAAGAGGAAACAGTGTCTATTTTCCTGATAAAGTCCTTCCTATGCTTCCTGAGAGACTCTCGAATCAGGTTTGTAGTCTGAAACCAGGAGAAGACAGATTAACATTCTCTGTGTTAATGGAAATTGATAAGGAAGGTAATATTTTAAATTATAGATTTACACCTTCAATAATCAGAAGTCATGCTCGAATGACTTATAATTCTGTTTATAAAATTCTAAATAATGATAAAGAGGAACAGAGAAAATACAAAAATCTTGTGAATTTATTGTTTTTAATGAAAGAACTTGCACAGATACTCAAAGAAAAAAGAATAAATGAAGGAAGTTTAGACTTTGACCTTGTTGAGCCTGAACTCGTATACCGTAACGGCATGTTACATGCCATTGGACGTTCAGAACAAAACGAAGCTCACCAGATTATAGAAGAATTTATGCTCTCAGCTAATGAAACAGTAGCTTCCTTCCTGGCAACCAACGATTATCCTCTATTATTCCGTGTGCATGAAAATCCAGAAAAACTTAAGCTTGAAAAATTAAAAAAACTTTTACAAAATCTGGGTTTATTACAAAATGGTAAAAAACCTCTTACTTCTTTTGATCTTCAGAGAATCATCTATAAAGTTCAAGGAAGACCAGAAGAAAAATTTGTTTCATTAAAAATATTGAAATCCTTCCCTCTCGCTCATTATTCTGCTCAAAATATTGGACATTTCGGATTGGCAAAAGAATATTATACTCATTTTACATCTCCTATTAGAAGATATCCAGACCTGGTAGTTCATAGAATTTTAAAGAAAGCTTTGAACGGAGAAAGAATAGATTATCTTCCTCTTGATAAGATTGCTGAGCATTGCTCTGAAACGGAAAGAAATGCCGAAGATGCGGAGAGAGATTTAATTGAATGGAGAATTATCAGATTCCTCAGGTCTAAGCTTGGTGAGGTGTTTACAGGAACTATTTTCGATATAACAAAGGAAGGTTTAATAATAGAGCTCGATGAATATTTTATTGAAGGAATGATTCATTATAATGATTTGAGAGATGATTATTACTACAAATTATCTCCATATGCTATAAAAGGGAAAAGAAAGGGGAAGATTTATAAACTGGGCGACAGACTTAAAGTAACTCTGGCTATGGTGGATATTTATAAAAGAAGAGTTTTCTTTGTGCCTGCATAATCAACATGAAAAAAATAATATTTGATTATACCTTTTCTCTCTCCCCTCCTCTTGATAACGAAAATGGACTTTCAATGGAAACAATTAAAAGGAGGTATAATCAAGCAACACAGGCATTAATGAATTTAAAAGAGAAAAAACCTGGATTTTTAAATTTGCCTTCTCCCAATGAATTAAAAAAAATGTATGATTTTGCTATCAGTAGAGAAAATTTCTATGAAAACATAGTGCTAATAGGTATTGGCGGCTCAAGCCTTGGTTTCCAGGCGCTTTCTCAGGCACTCCTTCCGTATTACCATAATTTATTTGATTTTGAAGAGAGGAATAATATCCCGAGATTCTTCTTCCTTGATAATATTGACCCTCACCAGATCGATTCATTAATCAAATTAATAGATTTCTCAAAAACCCTGTTTTTTGTAATAAGTAAATCAGGAAAAACAGTGGAAACTCTTACTGTATTCTTAATTTTAAAAGAAAAACTTGAAAAGGAATTGAATAAAAATGAAATCAAGGAACATATAATCATTATAACAGAGGAAAAACCAGCCAATGAATTATTAAAAATAGCTCATCAGGAAAATTTCAAAGTTTTTCCATTCCCGGAAGATTTAGGTGGACGATATTCGGTTCTTTCTGTTGCGGGTCTTTTACCTCTCTGTTTTCTAAAAGTAAACCCTGAAGAAATTATAAATGGAGCAAATTCAATAAAAGAGAAAATCATCTCTTCAAATCCAGAAGAAAATCCTTCCCTTTTCTCAGCATTAATATATCTACTATTCTATGAAAGGGGTAAAAATATACAGATTGTAATGCCTTATTCCTGTAAATTAGAAAAGCTTGCTGAATGGTACTGTCAGCTATGGGCAGAAAGCCTTGGAAAAAAATACACCCATGATGGAAAAGAAATTAACTGGGGACAAACTCCTGTAAGAGTAACGGGAACAAAAGACCAGCATTCACAAATACAGCTTTATATGGAAGGTCCAGGAGATAAGATTATAACTTTCTGGGAAATAGAATCTTATGAGAATGATATTAAAATTCCTCCACTTTCGACTAAATTCTCATCCACAGAATATTTAGAAAATAAAATGCTCAGCCAAGTCTTTCACGCAGAAAAAAAAGCAACTGAAATTGCATTAGCTGAGAATAACAGACCGAGTGTGACCTTCATACTTCCTGAACTCAGTCCTTATTATATTGGACAATTTATTTTTACATTAGAAATGCAAACAGCTCTAAGTGGAGAGATATTAAATATAAATCCTTTTGACCAGCCAGGAGTTGAACTTGGCAAAAAATATGCTTTTTCTCTTTTGAATAGAAAAGGTTATGAAAAGCCTGATTTATTTAATATTAAACATCATCGGATATGAACCCTGAATTTTTCACACATCATTTGGATGCCCTGCTCTTCTCCTGCGAAGAGACTATCAAAAATCAACAGGAAATAAAAATAAACTTTAGAAAAGATAAAATTAGGGGAACTTTATTCCTCTATACTAAAAAACAGATTAAACCCCGGGATTCAGATTTTGCAAGAATTGTCCTTTATCAGCCTCTAATCTTAAAATGGAAAAATAATTTCACTCTTCTTGATGTACAAAGAGAAACTAAACTTTGTGATGGGATTGTATTAAATCCTCTGCCTTTAAAATTTAAGGTTAAAAGGAAAAAAGTGGAATTTCTGGAAAAATTAAATAAAAATCCGGAGACAATGCTACTGGCATTAACTGAGCTAAAAGGTGTCAATGGTTTAACAGAAACTGACATCGAAAGTTTTGCTAATTTAAAAAGGGATAAAATCGAAAAAATATGCAAAGAATTAGAAGAAAAGGGAGAAATTAAAATATTATCATTTTTTCCTCTTTTTATTGTCTCTGAAAGGGCAATAAATTTTTATTGCTCCAGATTGATTAAAATCATCAATAACTTCCATAAGAAATTCCCGCTTCAAGCAGGAATGGACAGAGATAAATTAAAGAATAAATTAAAAATAAAGAAAGAAGAAGTTTTTCAAATTATTTTAAAAAGACTTGAAAGAGAAAATAAAATCAAAATAGGGAAAAATACAATTTCCCTCTCAGATTTCAAGATTAAACCCTCTCCAGAAGAAGAGAAGATTCTACGAAAAATTGAAAAATTATATTTCGAAGGAAAGCTGTCTTCCCTTTCCCTTAAAGAAATTAAGAAAGAATTTAATCTTTCTCAGAAAAAACTCGATGCCTTTCTTCATTTATTAACTGAAAGAAATAAAATTATAAAGGTTAAAGAGGGATATTTCATCCATTCTCACTGGATTGATGAATTGATTTTAAAATTAAAAAATGAAAAAAAAGACAAATTAACAATTGCTGATTTCAAAAAAATGACTAATTTGAGCAGAAAATATGCTATTCCTCTTTTAGAATTACTGGATGAAATGGGAATAACTCAGAGAATTGGTGACCACAGAATAATTTTAATAAAATAAATTTATCATTCATTATCTTTCTTGTCTTTCTTCTTCTCTGCTTCCTTTTGAAGGGCTTGTTGTAATTTCTGAGCGAAAAGACCGAATTTTGCTTTTTCCTTATGCTGCATTATTTTTGGCTTCTCTTCTTCTTTTTTCTCAAGGGATTGAGGGACTGATTCTTCTTTAAAAATTGAAGCAACTTCCTTTCTTGATTCTTCCCACTCAATTTTTTCTTCGATTAACTTCTTAGCTCTCTTTGCAACCTTAGCTGGAATTTCCTTTCCAGCTTTTGCCTTTTTAATTTTTTTCTTAATTTTTCTTTTCTCGGGTTTTACCTCTTTTCTTTCTATTTTTTCTGGTTCTTCTCTCGGAGGAGCTGGAATTGACTCAATAACCTTATATATTTCTTCCTTCTCCTCAAGTTCCGGAATCTTCTCCACTACTCTCATCTCCTTCTCAACTTTCTTTTCAATCAGTTCCTCTTCCTTTTTCTCAGGCTTTTCTTCTGGTTTCTCCTCTGGAATGATTTTTGTTAAGTCTAAGTGAAAAATACCTTCCTCTTTTTCAGATGGATAAAACTCTGGGAAGGTGTAAAGTATTGCCTCTACCTGTTCCAGGTCAGTATTTTTTAAAAGGTCAACAATGTGATAGGCACGGAGAAAGTGGAGTCCGAAATTTTCCCTATCTAAGCCAAAAGTCTGAAAAACAAGGTGAAGAAGACCCTGTAAATTTAAATCCTTTCTTTCATCATACAATCTGCTGAGTTTTTCGAAGATTTCCTCTCCTAAATAAATAACCCTGTTTATAGCACAGAAACTTGTTTTCTCTTCCCTGATAGAAAAAATTCTATCACTATCCCAGTTATAAGCTTTTCTGAAATATGTGATTTTCTTCTTTGATTTCTTTATTAGAAAACTAAATTTATTATCTTTTTCATATTCAACGGTCAAAGTTGAACCTTGAACAACCCCATGATTCTCAAAAACATCCTTAAAACCGAGTAAAAATCCATGTTCAGGATAATAATAGACAAGATGCTCTTTCCCATCTTCTTTATTCTTAAATAAATATTCTCGATAATTATTAAAATACCTCTGAAGCTCATGGGGAATTCTTATGCCTCCTGAGAGAATCTCCCTCCATGTTAAATAAAACTTACAGGGAAATGATTTCTCTCTTTCAAGCCCAAGTTCTTTTCTCCTGTCTTGAACTTCTCTCTTATCAATATCCTTTTCCGGCATTTCTGCACGAGGAGCAGATAAAGGAATCTTACTTTTTAAAACTTCCAGATTTTCTTTTAAATTCCATTTTCCCCAGTTTTTCGGAGAAACAAGAATAAATTTTTTCCTGTATTTGCTTTCTAATATATGATTAAGCTCAAGATAAAGAATCTCCGGGCTTATTTGTGGATTTGAAAAATACTCTTGAACTAACTCCTGCGTTGTAACCGAATTTTTATTCTCTTTTAAAAATTGCTCTATCTGAGGAATTTTCTGTTCATCAATTCCTCCCTTTGCCTCTGATAGATACCAATATCCATTCCAGTTATAAAATTTATCTGATTTAGATAAAGCACTTTTCAACTTTGTTTCCAGCAATTTCAACTCATTCTGTTTCAAAGGCAACTCCTCTCTACGAGGGTCTTTTTCCTTTGGCAAAAACTCAACAGGATCAGACCTTCCATCCAAATTACATGGAATGAGAATTTGAGTCTTGGTTTTTTTCATGTAATCTGTATATTTCCGAAAGAGCCCGCCACCTCGATAATCTACTTCCAACATTTGACAATTTAATTTTGGAAAAGGAATTTTATTCACAACCTCGAGAACAACCCCACCTTTGAAATGCTCTGTTCCCCTACTGCTTGTTTTTAATGGCTCATCATAATACTTATAAATTAGGTCCCCTACTTCATAATCTGAATAAGGATTATAGATTTTAATTGGTTTACTTCTTTCAGCTTCGGTTTTATGGAAAGCTAATTTTAATGTTAATTCTTCAAGAGTAAATGGTATTCTTTCCTTCTTAAGTAAATTTTCAAGAAATGTTAAATCGTCCTGACTAATTTCTAATTTATTTTTATTCTCCATGATTATTCTCTTCCCATTAATAATATCATAATTGCCTTTTGAACATGAAGCCTATTTTCTGCCTGGTCAAATACTACCGACTGTGGAGAATCAATCACTTCGTCAGTAACCTCTTCTCCCCTATGGGCGGGTAAACAATGCATAAAAATAGCATCTTCCTTAGCTAATGACATAATTCTTTTATTAACCTGATAGGGGGGGAAGATTTTTAACCTCTTCTCTCTTTCTTTTTCCTGTCCCATTGATGCCCATACATCAGTGTAAATTGCATCAGCGTCTTTCACTGCCTTCTCAGGATCATTTGTTATTTCAATAATACTGCCAAAATCCTTTGCATTTTCGAGTGCCTGTTCAACTATCTCTTTCTTCGGTTCGTAACCGGGAGGAGTGGCAAGAGAAATATTAACTCCACACTTTGAAGCAGCATAAATCAGAGAATGGGCAACATTATTTCCATCTCCCAAGTATGCTAACTTCAAACCCCTTAATTTACCCCTTTTCTCTTTTAGAGTAAGGAAGTCAGCCATAGCCTGACAGGGATGTAACAGGTCACTCAAACCATTAATAACCGGTATGTCTGCATATTCTGCAAGTTCTAAAACAATTTCATGAGCAAAAGTCCTAATCATAATTCCATCCACCCATCTCTCTAAATTCCTTGCGACATCTTTCACAGGCTCTCTCTTTCCCATTTGAATATCACTGGGACTTAAATAAATGGCTTCTCCTCCAAGCTGAATCATTCCAGCTTCAAATGTGACTCGAGTTCTAAGGGAAGGCTTCTCAAATATCATGGCTAAGATTTTATCTTTTAATCTATCCTTATATTTTTCAGGATTATTTTTTATATCCTGAGCAAGAGAAAGAATTTCTTCAAATTCATTTGTTGTAATATCATTCACTGAAATAAAATCTTTCATTTTTTCCCTCCAGAAATTTAAGGAATAACCCTGGTGCCAGCTCTTTTTATAAGAGCAGCTTTAAGTTTATTGGCTGAAGTAATAAGAACTTCTTTTCCTCCTCCTTCAATAAACTCAATCGCTGCTTTTATTTTTGGTCCCATTGACCCGGGAGGAAATTGACCTTCTGCTAAGTATTTTTTGGCTTGAGCAACCGTCATGACTTTTATTTCTTTTTGATTCGGTTTTCCATAATTAAGATAAACTCTATCCACAGCAGTAAGTATTATAAACAAATCAACCCTTACCTCTCTTGCTAAAAGACTTGATGCAAAATCCTTATCAATTACAGCTTCCACTCCCTGAAAAAGACCTCTTCCATTAATTATCACTGGAATTCCACCACCACCAGCAGCAATAACTATTCTTCCTGCTCTTACCAGGTCATTTATTATTCTTTTTGGAACAATATCAATTGGTCTCGGAGAAGGAACAACCTTTCTATAACCTCTTCCAGCATCCTCAATCATTTTCCATTTCTTTTCTCTCATCAGAATTTGAGCCCTGTACTTTGAATAAAAGGGACCTACAGGTTTGGTTGGATTATCAAAAGCAGGATCATTTCGATCAACAACCACTTGCGTAAGAATTGTAGCTACCTCTTTATCAATTGAATTCTTTCTCAATTCATTAATGATAGCTTTTTCCAGCATATATCCCATGCTTCCCTCAGTCATTGCGTCACACACCTCTAATGTGAATGGTGGAACTTTTGTTATTGCTTCTTCCATTTGAATTAATAAATTTCCTACTTGAGGTCCATTCCCATGAACAACAATTAACTCATATCCCTTTTTAACAATATGAACCATGAGTTTAGCAGCTCTTTGAGCATTCCTCATCTGTTCCCATTGCAGTCCTCTCTCATTTTCAGGTAAAAGAGCATTACCACCAAAAGCAATTAATGCAATTTTTTGATTCATCAGAAATCCTTCAATACCTCCTCTAAATTTGGTGAACCTATTTCTTGAAGCTCATAGGTTACTCTTAAAGTAGGTTTATCTGTTTTAATCAGACGAGTTAAATCAATTGGAGTAGCAATTATGACTAAATCACAATCTGATTTATTTATTGTCTCTTCCAATTCTTTTATCTGTGTTTCTCCATATCCCATTGCAGGGAGAATATTCGTTAAATGAGTATATTTCTCAAAAGTTTTCTTTATACTTCCAACTGCATAAGGTCTCGGGTCTATTAATTCTCTTGCTCCATATTTCTTCGCTGCTACAGCTCCGGCTCCATAACTCATCTCTCCGTGAGTCAAAGTGGGACCATCTTCAATAACCAGTACTCTTTTGTTCTTTATACTGCCTCCGTCGTCAACAAAAATAGGGGAGGCAGCCTCTATTATTTTTGCTTTTGGATTATACTTCTTTATATTCAATTTTATTTGATCAATATTCTTTTTATCCGCTGTATCAATTTTATTTATAACTATCACATCTGCTCTTCTAAAATTGACTTCACCAGGATAATATAACAATTCGTGTCCAGGTCTATGAGGGTCAGTAACTACGATTTCTAAATTAGAGTGATAAAATGGAAAATCATTGTTTCCTCCATCCCAGATTATAACATCTGCCTCCTTTTCCGCCTCTCTCAGAATTGCTTCATAATCCACTCCTGCATAAACAATCATTCCATTTCGAAGATGAGGCTCATATTCCTCCCTTTCCTCAATAGTACACTCATGTCTATCAAGATCAGAAAAATCAGCAAACCTCTGAACCTTTTGTTTCCTTAAATCACCATACGGCATAGGGTGACGAATTATTACAACCTTTCTTCCTTTATTTTTCAATATTAAACTAACTTTTCTGCTTGTCTGACTTTTTCCACAGCCGGTCCGCACAGCACATATGGATACAACAGGAACTTTGCTTTTTAACATTGTTGCCTCAGGTCCCAGCAACACAAAAGAAGCTCCCTCTGCCATACAAAGAGATGCCTTATTCATTACATATTGATGAGAAACATCGCTGTAAGAAAAGAATACTTCATCAACTTTGAATTTTTTAATTAATTCTGGTAACTCTTCTTCAGGATAAATTGGTATTCCTTCTGGATATAACTCTCCAGCTAATTCCGCAGGGTATCTTCTCCCTTCAATATCTGGAATTTGAGTTGCTGTGAAAGCCACAACCTGATAATCTTTATTATTCCGAAAATACACATTGAAATTATGAAAATCTCTTCCAGCAGCTCCCATTATAATTGCTTTTTTCATTCAAACCTCCTTCTAACAATTTAATTTAGCAAGAACAAGGATTTAGTATAATATAGCAATAAAAGAAGTGTCAACCGTGGTTAAATTAGGTGAATTAAAATTTTATCCCGACTAAAATCCATCTCTCTGGCATATTAATGCCTGGTATCTCTTGATATTCAGTATCCAATAAATTCAATATTTTAATGAATAATTCACTTTTTTTTAATTTTCTTTCTAAATTTTACATCAAGAATGAAATACCCTCTCAAATTCTTTCTTTTCTTATAAATTCCATATACAGAGAAATTAATTTTAAAGGGCAAAACTGCATAAAATGAAGAATTTATTTGATGAATAGGATGATTTAATGTATATTTTGAAATGAAATTTTGTGGTTTTTCCAGTTTTGATTTTAAATAGGAATAACTTATACTAAAAAGATTTTTAAATTTAAGACTGCTCTCAATTCCATAAAAAACCACTCTTTGTATATTTCTTGCCCGCCATACAATTTCTTCTTTATTTCTAATCCAGTCAATCAAATCCCTGTCTTTTCTATAGAAAACTGTCCCTTCAAAACTCGATTCAGTAGAAGGAAAACAATCAAAACCCAATTCAACTGAAAAGGTTTTCTCAGGCTCTAAATCAGGATTTCCAATATTTGCAGGACTGCGATAATAAAGCTCGGTAAAGGAAGGAATTCTAAAGGCTTTGCTTACAGAACTCCTTATTTTCAAATTATTTGATATTAAATAGCTGAATGAAAATGAAGGACTTAACTCATTTCCATAATTTGAATAAAAATCATTCCTTACACTCAAATCAAAATAAAATCTATCGAAAATTTTCTCATATTCTGCAAAAATGCTGAATTTATAATAGGAATGATTTCCAAGATTGCTACTTTTTATTCTATCCTCTCTTAACTCTCCTCCAAGAATTATTTCTCCTAAAACAGGTAAAGTAAAAGAGGAATAACCCTCAAGGCCGTAACTGTAATTGGTATGCTCATTCAGATACCAGCCAGGTTTTCTTATATCCAGTATGAACTTATCATAATGGGAACGAAAATATAATTTAATTTTTGTTTTCTTTATTTCTGAATTCACTGAAATAAATCTTGTCTCTGTCCATTCTTTTGATGGGTATGGAGCGTAAAAGTTATTCGCCCCAAAATTTTTATTGTTATATCCAATCAGAAAATTAACCTTTCCTTCTGAAAAAGTTAAATTTGAATTAAGCAATAAATTAAAAACAGAAAAGTCTCTGTCATACTCAAATCCGTCCGATTTTTTATAATCAAAAGATAAATTAGTATTCACTCCGCCAAATTTATAGAAAAGATTAAGATTCCCAAGAAAAGTTTTATAATCTCCAATTGAAAATTCTCCTGATACTGAATCCCGAAAGGACTCCTCTCTCTTAAATCAATTCCTGCGAAATATTTTAACAACTCTGTAACAGAATTTACTGGAGCTTTTTCAATATTTTCCTTTTTAATTACTATCACTTTTCTTGCTATCCTTGAAAATTCAACTGGAATTAAAGAAGCTGTTACAATGATTTTCTCCTTAATTGGAGATACTTCCTGAGAAAATAGTTGATTACTCAAAAAAACAATAAAAACAAGCATTAAAACATTTATTTTTCTATTCATCGTGAATTTCAAATCCTATAAAAAATGATTTTTATTGTCAACATAATTGATTTATGCTATATGTCAAAGATAAAGGAGGAATGGTAATGAGAAATAAAATTATTATTCCGTTTCTAATTATTATTTGT
>CAZWBN010000009.1:0-5331 GCA_964632095.1 uncultured Clostridia bacterium
TCATCTAATTTCCCATCATTTATCAAGCGACATGCTGATTTTAAAACAGGGTCATCCATTTGGGAGTAAACTAAACACAAAAAGGACAGAAAGGTAATTAAAAATATAAAAATCTTTCTCATTTTCTCCTCCTGAAAAAATTATTTTTTAATCATTTTTTCAAGAGTCGCAATTATATTTTTTGCTTGTTGTGCTTGAGCAGAATCTGGAGGAGAAAGCTCAACAAATTTCTTGAGCGCCTCAATTGCTTTTTCATAGTTCCCTTTGTTAACATATGCTAACCCCAATTTGTAATAGGGCTGAGGCCAATCAGGTTTTATTTTAATAGATAATCCATAATATTTAATCGCCTCATCTATATTTTGATGGGCAAAATACATTTCTCCTACATTATAAGCAACTGCCTCATCCTCTGGCGAAATCTCCAATGCTTTAGAAAAATATTCACGTGCTTTATCAAAATCACCTCTTTTAATAGCTATCTCACCAAGCCCCGTGAACGCTCGCAATGAAGTTTGTGGGTCTGATTTGTAATCATGGAAGGTCTCATCTATTTTATTTAATACAAATTGTAGCTCCTTTTCTGCATTATCCAGATCTCCTTTTTTTAAATAACAAGAACCAATATTTAAATGAATTTGATAAATTTCAGGATTTTTTGAAAGGAAATCTTGAAAAATCTGAAGAGCTTCATCATATTTCCCTTCTTCCATAAGCTTGTTTCCCTCGTCTATTTTCTTAAAAGATTCTTTATCAGCCATTAAGGCTGCAAAACCTGTTAATTTTTTGAGAGTAAAAGTTATGGGGGGGTTTTTTTTCAATTGCCTCACATACATTTCAATATAGGAACTTGTATAGCCTTTTTTAGAAGCAGTTATTCTCCAGTAACCCGTACCCAATCCACCAATTGCAAAGTGTCCCTTTTTATCCGAATAGGCTTGTAATTTCGTCCCTTTATACTTCAAACTTTCAGCTACAATTAAAACTCCTTCAATAGGGTTGCCCTTTTCATCTTTAACTTCCCCGCTTATTCTTCCTTTTCCTAAGCCAGCCTGTGAATATAAATAAGGATAGAAAATGAACAGCATTGTAGAGAAGATAATAATAAAATGTAATTTTTTAAACTTAAAACTCATTATTACTCCTCCCTTCTTCTTTCAATTCAAATTTTATAAAAAAGTAATTTTTTTATCTCTTGGTCTCCGGAATGATTTCTTAAAGTCATATAAAAAGAATAAACTCCTTTCCCAAGCCAGTGTTCCACTGGTATTTCAAGAACCCAGCTCTGACCTTTTCTTTGTTCAAACTCTTTTTTACTAAGGGTCAACTTATAGTCTTTACTGAAATTCCAGATTTTATTTCCTTTATCATCCTTTATTTCAATTAAAAGGCTCATCTCAGCTTTAAACGAATCACCTTCAATAATATAAAATATTCTTTCATAAGGCACTTCAAGATGAATTAAAAGATTGGAATTAAGTTCTTTGTTTTTCTTAGGAATAAATTGCCAGTTGAAATCGAAAAGTGCCTTTCGCATCTGTTGCTGAATTCTAAATGCTTCTTCTTTATTAAACTCATGAAGAAACCAGAGATTTGGACCTATGAATGTTGGGACTTTTCCTGCTATCACCTCATCAATATTGGTCGCTAATTTATAGTTCCCTGTCCCATATTCGTCCACAAAAACAAGTCTTACAATGTGTGGTCTTTGGAAAGAAGAAAACAAGTTATAATAAATCCATATTTCAGTTGGCTTCTCTCCTCTTGCATATCTCTCACTTTCTACCATTTGCTGAGGGTCAACATAAGCATCGAGAGGTCTTCCTCCCATTGGATTCGTTACCCTTTCATCAGGGGGTCCAAATATAATATAAATTCTTCCTCTGTCCTGAAGCCATCCTGGTCGTGCACCTTTGAAGAGTTTATTAGCTTCTTCAATTCGCTTGAAATAAGTCTCTTTAAATTCATTCCTTGGGGTTCCTGGAGTAGGGTCTCTCCTTGTCCAAAAGTCCTCTATAAATTTTGGTCTTTCTGATGGAGGAAGTTCTTTAAAAATCTTTTCCTCCGCGGAAGTAATAATATATCTCACTGTAGAGAGAAACTCCTTGCTTCGAGAATCCAGTTCCTGATAAGGAGTAAAAGTAGCACATTTATTCAAAATCAAAAGGATAATAATTGTGAAAAATATCAAAATTTTATCTCTCATAATTTCCTCCTAAATTGTAAATTTAATGTTTTTCTTTATTTCCTCTTCTCCTGTTAAATTAATAAGCTTTAAATGAAGGAGATAATTTTTCTTTAATCCAGTTTTGACTACATCTTCAAATGTAAAATTAATTTCAATCATATACTTCTCATCCATTAAAAGTTTCAACTCCTCTTCAGTAGTAGATAAGTGATATTTGTTTTTATATTCGCTTAATTTATTTTTATTCTCATCTATAATTTCAAAGGATAGTTTCAGGGTAGTTTCCAATTTTTTGTCATGGGATTTAAACCAAATGGTTTTATATGGCACTTCAAGAATAAGTAACCCTTCAACTTTACTATCTTCCCTTTTTAACTTCTTCAAATGCCAGTTTAAATCAAAAAATGACTTTTCAGGTTGGAACTTAGCCTGTTGAACAGCTTGTGCTTTATTCAATTCATGAAGGTAAACAACATTATGAGTTTCCAGAGTATAGGTGCCATTAAAGAACCAATCTACAAAAACAACAGGGAACCACCCATAATACCAGATTTCTGCTGGTCTTCCTATTTCAGGATGCCCCATCGGATAGGTAAATCTACTTGTAGGAGGTCCAAATATTATATATATTCTTCCTCTATCTGTAAGCCATCCTTCTCTCCCCTCTCCTCTAAAAAGTCTGTTTGCTTCTTCTATCCTTCTATAATATTCCTCCTTAAATTCATTAACTTCTGTTGTCGGGTCAGGATCTCTTCTTTTCCAAAATTCTTCTATAAATTTTTTTCTTTCTTCAGGTGGTAATTCAAGAAATATTTTTCTTTCCTCACCTGTTATTATGTACCTTACTTCTGAAAGGAATTTTTTCTCTTCAGTGCTTAACTTTCTTTCCAGCCAATACAATCTACAAGTAACCATAAAAATAAATAAAGAGATAAAAATAAAGAACTTTAAATTATTATTCATTTTTCTTTTTTTCTATTGACTCAACTTTATCCTTTATCTCTTTTTGATTTGGATTTATTTCAAGAGATTTTTTCCAAGCCTCTAAAGCTTCTTCAATCTCCTCTAACTTATAATAGCATTCTCCAAGGGAATTTAAAAGATGAATGTTTAAACCAAAATGTGATATTGCTTCATCATAAATTGAAATAGCCTCATTAAATTCCCCGAGCATCTGATTAGCCTTTCCTAAAAGATAATATAATTCAAAATTAGCTTTTTCATTGTTTTTTAAAGGTAATAATATCTCCTTTACTTTTCTGAAATTCTTCAATAAGGAATAAACCTTTGCCAGATTTAAAGCATAATCCACTGATTGGGGGTTTTTTCTATAAGCATCCTCAAAATATTTCTTAGCCTTATCCAATTTACCTCTATTAAACCATTGACTTCCTAAAATATAAGAATAGATAGGGTCACCTGTATGTGGCATTACTTTTGCATAAATCCATGGACGAGGTAGACTTGCCATAGGAGATAAATCGAATTCTTCAAATTCTGATAATACTTCCTGTTGAGAAGCATTCAAAAGAGAAACTTTTACTCTATAATGAGCAGGAGCAAACTCTTTTAAGCTAAATTCCCGCATAAAATTATTTCCTGAATAGTTTCTTATTTCATCTGTAAAAGTCTTATATTCTTCATCGCCTCTATAAAAAGTATATTTTAATATTCCCTTTTCTTTTAATTCAGGGCTCAAACCAAAAATCTGGAAGAAAATATAAAGAGTATCTGAAGAACAAAAAGTATTATCAGGGACACAATAAAAAACTTTATTCCCGAAATTAAATGGCTTATTTACCGGTCTGCTCAATGGCTCTGTTCTATAAGCCAATACTAAGGGAGTCATCTGAAGGGCTGTCAAATCAGAGGGAATTGAAATTTCTTCTTCCACAGAAGTAAATTCCATGGATACAGTATTTTTCAGTAAAATTGACAGCTTATAATTTCCAGGTGTGAGGGGAATCATATCATAAAGATTAAAAGGAACATATTTTATCTTTGAAAGTTGGTTTTCAGAGAACTGGAGAGAAACATTTTTTTCATACTGAAATACAACCTTGCCTCTTAAATCAGTAATTTTTCCATTAAGTTTTAAGTTTGAATAGTATTTAGACTCATAATTTCCAATCGATAGTCTCTCTGGTTGAATAATATAGTAAAGAAAGAATATTCCTTTTGGGTCACGGTAAATTTTTATTAATGAACGATTATCAATATAATTGGCGGTATATTCTACTTCAACTATATCTTTAAACTCTAAAAGTTTCTCCGCATATTTATCATTTACCTGCCTCTGAGGAAGTAAATTGATATTTTGGATTAATATCTCCGAAGCCAAAGAAGGTCTTCCATAAATAGATTCTTCTCCAGGGATTAAGGAAAGCGAGACTCTTGCAAGATCTGGCTCTATCTCTTTTAAAGCTTCATAAGCCTGTATATAATCAGCCGGGTCTCCCCAGTAATCTGGCATAAATGCCTGAGGCCCATCTCTGGCTGGGCTATAAAGAACATACTCTCCTGTACCACCTCTTTGAATAAATACGAGATGAAAAGCAGGAACTAAACCCTTTTTTGTCATACCCTGATAAAACCATATTTCAGCAGGATAAAGATTCTGCTTGCTCTCAAATTTTTGAACATCTTGGGGAGGTCCTAAAATTATATAATATCTTCCCCTGTCTGTTTTCCAGCCGGGTTTTGGTGTCCCTCGTCCAAACATATGATTTGCATAAGCTATTCTTCTATAATGCTCCTTCTTAAATTCATTTTCAGGAGTTCCTGGTGTTGGGTCTCGATGTTTCCAAAAAGCTTCTATAAAAAGATCTCTTTCTTTATCTGTCTCAAGTTGAAGGAAGACTTCTCTTTCTTTTGGAGTTATAATATATACAACTTCCTCTTCCAGCCATTTCCTATATTTTGGAGGTAAATCTTTAACTGATTTTTTCTTTGCTCCTCCCAATAAAACAAATGAAATAATTAGAAATATTAAAAATAATTTCCCGTTCTTATCCATCTCCCTCTTATAAGTTTAAACTTATTTAAAAAATATTGCAACCTTATTGCTATTTTCACTTGATTTTTGACTCAAAAAAATTTTATCTTAAAATAGAAATGAAAAGAAGAGAATTTTTTGAATTAAT
>CAZWBN010000009.1:5431-20021 GCA_964632095.1 uncultured Clostridia bacterium
CAAAAAAATTTTATCTTAAAATAGAAATGAAAAGAAGAGAATTTTTTGAATTAATAGGATGGGGAACAGGTCTTTCTTTTTTAAATTACGGTCCACAAAGTCTTATAAAAAAGAGAAGGAGAAAAATTATTGTAGGAAGTCTTGACCCATGGATTGAAATTAATCTTTATAATATTGAATGGAACATAAACAAAATCAAAGGATTAGTCAAAGTCCCTATAATGGCTGTGATCAAAGCAAATGCTTATGGTCATGGTTTGATTGCAATTGGAAAATTCCTCGAGAGAAAGGGAATAAATTGGTTGATGGTTGGAAAATTACAGGAAGCAATAAACCTAAGAGAAAATGGAATAAAATGTAAAATTTTAAATTTTGGTTCCTTTTCAAAGGCAGATTGTAAGGAAATAATTAGTCAAGATATTAGTCAATCTGTTTTTACTGACGAGGTTATAAATTTAAATGAAATAGCAGAGAAAATGGGGAAAAAAGCAAAGATTCATATACACATTGATACAGGACTTGGAAGAGTTGGAGTCCCCTATTATAAGGCGCTTAAATTTATAGAAAAGATTTCTTCACTCTCCAATATTAAAATTGAAGGAATATCCACCGCCCTAACCGAAGAGTATGAATTTGATAGAGAACAAATAAAAAGATTCCAGGAAGTTTGTTCATTAGCAGAAAAGAAGGGAATATTTTTAGGATTAAAGCATGTAGCAAGCAGTGATGCTATTTTTAAGCATCCCCGCTTCTATTTTGACATAGTAAGACCAGGAATTACCATTTATGGCTATTACCCCTCTGATAAAACACAGAAGGAAGACAAGCTAAAACTTAAACCCGCTCTAAAATTAAAGGCAAAGGTTATTTATATAAAAGAATTATTACCTGGAGAATCTTTATCCTACCATCGGAAATTTATTGCAAAAAAGAAAGAACTAATTGCTACAATTGGAACCGGATATTCGGATGGATACCCTTTTAAAACTGCAAATAAAGGGTATGTAATTATTAAAGGAGAAAAATATCCTATCATCGCCTCTATTACCGCAAATCATATGATGGTTAATTTAAATTATAATAAAGGGATAAAAATCGGAGATGAGGTTATTCTGATAAACAATGAAAAAGAAAGTAAATGCACTGCGTACGAGATTGGCAAGTGGAGCAATATGTCAGTTTATAAAGTCCTTATTTCATTAAATCCTTTGCTTCCAAGAAAATACATTTATAAAAATGAAATCTAAGGTTTACTTTATAGAAACAAACATTAAAGAAGATGCAAAAACTATATCTAAAAAAGCAAAAGAAATATTTATAAAAAGTGGTATCTCCGATCTTATTGAAAAAGACAATTTCATTGCTTTAAAAATCCATTTTGGAGAAAAAGGAAATAAAGGGCATATAAAACCAGAATGGCTTCAAGATATAATTTCCTCAATTAAAGAAAAAACAAATTATGTTTTCTTTACTGATACAAATACTTTATATAGAGGAAGCAGAGCTGAAGCTATTAGCCATTTAAGAATTGCAGAAGAACATGGATTTTCCTTGAAAACAGCGGGCATTCCAGTCATTATTGCAGATGGCTTATTTGGAAGGGATTATGAAGAGGTAGAAATTAATCAAAAACATTTTTCAAAAGTAAAAATAGCTCGTACTATTCATGATGCTGATTTTCTTCTCTGTTTAACACATATTACAGGACATATATTAACAGGATTTGGAGGAACAATTAAAAATATTGCTATGGGTTGTTCTTCAAGAACGGGAAAATTAGAACAGCATTGTGATGTTAAACCTGATATAAATTCCTATAAATGCAATGGGTGCAAGCTCTGTATTTCTTTCTGTCCAGCTGATGCAATCTTTCTAAAAGAGGATAAAGCTTATATTGATGAGAAAAAATGTATCGGATGTGGAGAGTGTTTAGCTATTTGTCGTCAGGGAGCTGTAAAAATTAATTGGGATGAAAGCTCCACCCGTGTTCAGGAAAAAATGGTAGAATACGCTCTTGGAGTACTCAAGACAAAAGAAAAATGCGGGTTCATTAACTTTATTTTAAAAACAACCAAAGACTGTGATTGTTTAGCCAAAGATCAACCTCCTATTGTTGAAGACATAGGAATCTTAGCTTCTTATGATCCAATTGCTATTGATATGGCTTCAGCGGATTTAATAAATAAAAAAGTTGGGGAGGATTTATTTAGAAGAATTTATCCATCAATAGATTGGAAAGTTCAGTTCAAATACGGGAATAAAATAGGTTTGGGAAATTTAGAATATGAATTGATTAAAATTAGCTAATTCACTCTTCCCATAATTCAAATTTTCTTATTAAATAGGGTTTTAATTCCTCAAAAACCTTTGCCTGATTTTCAACAACTTCCTCAACTTTGTCAAAATCTGCATCTTTAATTTCCTCGCAATAGGCTGCTGTGCGTCCAAAGTAAAGAGGCGTAATAATATCAACCAATCGCCTACGGTTTCGAGACCATGTCTGGTAAACAAAAGCAAAATCATATAAAATCTTAGCCCATAAAGAAGGAGGGAAAATAACTTGATTTCTTTCCTTTGACTCTTTAATTATCCTTTTCAATTGCCTGAAATTTTCCCAGTCCAAAATTTCTCTATACATTGGCTCAAAGTGTTTAAAACCTTCAAAAAATTCATCATGTAATTTTTTTATATTTACCGAAAGAGCAGGAATTTCTATTTTCTCTTTCTTGTAATAAAATATCGGAGGTTCAATAGAACCACAAATTCTTTTCCACTTATTTTCATATTTTCCCATTAAGTAAAACAAAGTGCTTACGACATGCTGGAACATTGAGCTCAGGTCAGCTGCAGGGTCCTTATAATCATGAATTTTAGTCCCTAAATAGACCTGCCCTATTTTAAACCCTTCGTTTAATGCAAGTGTGGTCATCCAAATATCAATCCCAAATCGAGCCACATCTGTCTCCCAAACATCCTGTTCCGCATAAAACTTTGCCAATTTAATGCTAAAGGCAAAATCTCCTCCAATCGGCTGGCGAATTTTAACCCCATAAAGAGCTCGGGTCATTGGATAAACTATATTATTTGTAATTGTTCCATCATATTTACTCCTTAAGTAATATGGAGTGAGAAAATCAACTTTATCTTCAAGAATTGGTTGAGCAAATCTCTGAACCCATTCAGGTGTAATGCTTCTTAAATCAGCATCAACTACAACACAAACTTTTGCACCCACAATTTTAGCCGTCTCAAATACTGCGCGAAATGAAGTCCCTTTTCCTGGAACACCTCTGTAAATGGAAACTCTTCTTTCTATTCCCTCGGGTATTTTAGCTTCATAAGACTTTTCCCTTGTGTCATCAAGAGAACCTCCGTCAGAGACTAAAATTCCACTCCTCAAATCTGGAAAATATTTTGCTAAACCTTCACCAACTGTGGATACAACATGACCAATTGTGTCCTCATTATTAAAAGCTGGAATTCCTACTAAAATATCGAGGTGGTCCACTTTTTTTATCCAATTGCAAAGCTGTGCCCTTAATGCTGTCTCACACTTTTTTACTTTATAAAACCCCATCTTATACCTCATAAATTATTTTTTATTTCTTCTAAGAACTCATTTATTTCGCTTTTGGGGATAATGCCTTCTCTTATAATTTTCGCCTTATTCCCGGTTAAATCAAGAACAGTTGATGGCTTTTTCCCAGAGGTTTTTCCTCCATCTACTATTAAATCAACTTCTCCGTAGAATATCTTCGTGAGTTCAATTGGTGAGGAAATTTCTCCCTCTCCTGAAATATTTGCACTTGTCGCTATTATTGGAAATCCGACCTTCTTAACCAGTCCCCTCAACCATTCAAAATTTGGAAGCCTCATGCCTATTGTTTTTTCTTCTCCAAGCATTTCGTCAGGAAAAATAGATTTTGCTTTAAGAACGATTGTAAGTGGTCCTGGCCAGAACCTCTCTGCAATTTTATAAAATACCTCATGAATATCCTGTGCTAATTCTTCCACCTGACTTTTCTCATGAATTATAATCGGGAGAGGTTTTCCAAATTCCCTCTTTTTCAAATAATAAATTTTCTTCACAGCTTCCCGGTTAAAAGGATTCGTTCCTAACCCGTAAAAGGTCTCTGTTGGATAAACTATTATTTTCCCTTTTCGAAACTCTTCTGCTATATATTCCAGTTTTTCTTCTTCAATTATGTCTGGATTTACTTTGATTATTTTTGTTAAGTTGGACATAAAGATTAATACTTAATTCTGATTGTATATTTCAAAATAGAATGCGATTTCTTTTTCACTGGAATACTAAATTTTAAATTATAAATATCTATCTTCTTATAAGGATAATTTGAATCTATCACCTCCCATTCTCCATAAACGGGCTCTATAATATCAACTCTTATATTTTCTCTTTTAAAATTATTTATTGTAATTTCATAGGAAGATTCATAAACTTTATCAGAAACTCTACTATAACTTGTTTGCTTGCGAACTGCTGAAATATCGAAAGCCTTTCCGACCCGTAATTTTATTATCTCACCTTCAGGCGTATGCTTTATTCTATCCTCTCCAATAAACTGAAAATGTCCGTCTCTATCTTCACTGTAAACGCGAAAGACACCAGCAGGCAATGCCAATCCTAAATTATTTTCTTTTTCATTTCTAATATATAAGTAAACATCAATCTTTTCTTTCCTCTCTGTATCAAACCTGCTTCTGTAATAATATCTCTGACCTGATAATACATATTTTTTCTCTATAGGGACATCTCCGGCTGTAAAAAATAACAACTGTTTGGTCTCATTATTTTTTAGAGTAATGGGGTAAGGTAATGAATAAATATGATATTCAAAAAACTCTTTCTCTTCTATTTTCTGGGATAATGCTTTTCGGGCATACATTGGTCGAGCTTCTGCCACAATTGTTTCAGGCTTTAACTTTTGGATCTCTCCTGCAATAAGTTTAACACAAGCTTTTTCAAAATCTGTTCCGCTTTTATTCTCTATATTTATTAATGCTACTAAATTAACTATCTTATTCTCTTTTATAATTGCATTATAAAAAGATTTCCAATTAAGCCCTTCAGTTAAATAAGAAATTTCTAATTTTTGCTGCCCTCCGTAATTATTTCTCACTTTCCATTTTAAAGCAGGAGCCAGGAGTAAATCCTTTGGTAATTCAGGGAATTCTATCCTTCCCATAAAATCTATTACTACTCTATCTCCAATTTTAAATATATTTCCCCCTGAAAGACTCAATAGAGTTGCTCTCTGTCTCTTTTCCTCCTTTGTCTTAGGGTCAGTTGAAACAAGAATTACTTCTCTTCCCAGATATTTCTTAAACAAATTTTCCCGAGTAAGTAAATTATATTCATATTTTTGCTCTATAAATTTAAAAGACTTAGGTGAAGTCAGGGATTTCAGTGAAATTGTTGTAGGGTCAATTTTGGACGGAATATCTTCAAATTTAATAATTATATTTCCTTTTGGAATCTCTATATTTCTTATTTCTTTTACTAAACCAAGATTGAAATTATAAATTGTCACAAATAATTTTTCTCTTGCCTCAGCTTTTATTGGATAAATATTGCTTTCCTCTCCTTTAGCTGAATTAATTAAAAGGATAAAAATAGTCAAAACTAAAATATTTACCTTTCTTTTAAAATTCATTTTCTACCTCATTTTTTTCTCATAGAGCTTTTATAACAAACAAATATTATAACTTAATTTGTGATATAATTGAAGAGACTATGAAAAAAGTGCTCCTCTCCTTAGCAGGATTTGACCCTACAGGAGGTGCTGGGGTCCTTATGGATTGCAAAGTCTTTGAATTACTCGGATTCCAGGGAATAGGAATTATAACCGCAAACACAGTACAAAACACCCAAAAAGTTAAAAATTTTTTCCAAGTTCCTTCTGAATTAATAATTGAGCAATATAATGCTCTAAAAGAGGATATAAAAATTGAAGGAATTAAGGTGGGAATGATTGGAGGTGAGAAGACTCTTTCAGGAGTTAATTATGTACTTAACTCTTCTAAAAACACTCATAGAATAATTGACCCGGTTTTAAAAGCAGGCTCTGGCAAATTTTTAATTGATAAGAAAATTATTGATAAATTCTGTAAAGAAACAATTCCTTTATCTGAGATTATTACACCAAATCTATTAGAAGCTTCTATTCTCACAGAAATGGAAATTAATTCAATAGACGATATGAAAGAAGCTGCTGAATTTATATATAATAGATGGAAAGTAAAAAGTGTCATTAAAGGTGGACATTTGAAATCAGAAAAAGCGGTAGATATTGCATTTAATGGTAATAAATTCTTAATTTTAGAAGAGAAAAGAATCAAATTTAGAATTCATGGTACAGGATGCTTTTTCTCATCTGCTTTACTTGGTTATTTATGTCTGAATAAATCCTTTTTTGAAGCATGTGAATTAGCCAAGAAGCTCACTTTTAGTGCAATTAAAAATTCCAAAAAAATCGGGAAAGGTCAAAGAATTATAAGTTTTGATTCTTTCAAATCTTCCATTGACCAGAATATTTTTGAACTTTGAAATTTAGATTTTTAAATATCGTTATATTTCTTTTTTCCCTGCTTCCCCTGATTTAAAAATAATTTTTTGAAACATGATGGGTCCTATAATTTGATTAATAGCAATTACAGCTATAGCCAGAGCTTTAAACTGAGCACCCCATTGCGGGAAACTCCTTTCTATAATAATTGCTATACCAAGAGCAACTCCAGCTTGAGAAATAAAACCCATCCAGGATATTTTTTGAATATTAAGTTCTTCTCTCGCTAACTTTGCTCCTAAATATGTGCCAAGAAATTTAAGAACCGCACGCAGAAAAACCATACTTAAAGCAATAATCCATGTCGCCTTTAATATTTCTAAATTTAATGAAGCACCTGAAATTGCAAAAAATATTACATAAATTGGGAGAGAACTTCTTTCTATTGTTTGAATTAATTTTTCCCCTTGAGATGAAAAATTTTCAGTAAGGAAGCCAGCTATCATGCATATTAAAAGAGGATGCAACTCAAAATGGGAAGATAATTCGTAAGTAAAAAAAGCTATACTTAGAATAAAAATTGTGATTTCCGATTTTATGAATCTGAGATAAAAAATTATAATTAATCCAACTAAAATTCCTAAGAGAAGAGAACCCATCATCTCCATAGATAAATTTAAAAGATGGGAAAAATTAAAATTAGTATTTTCTGAAATTAGGAACCGAGAAAAAGAGAGAGAAATAGCGAAAAGAACTATAACTATAATATCCTTGAAAATTGTAATGCTTAAAACCAGGTCCGTAAGAGAACCCTTTGCTCTTGTTTCAGTTATAATTGCAATAGTAGTAGATGGAGATGTAGCTATTGCCAGAACGCCAAATAATAAACCGAATGCAAAGACATTGTTTAAACTCTTCATAGCAAGGAAAGACAAAAAATTTCTACTTAAAAAATGAAAAATTAAAAATCCTAAAAGTAAAAATAAACTTTGAAAAAGAATAATTAATATTATTGCTTTCTTTCTTTGTTTTAATATTCCAATCTTTAATTCCCCACCTGCAGTGAGAGCTATTAGGCTTAATGCCAAACCATCAAGAAGCTGGAGATTTTTAACTTCCTGAAAATTAATTAATTTTAACAGATAAGGACCACAAACAATTCCCATGAGCATAAAACCCGTTATCATTGGAAGTTTCCATTTCTTTACGATTTTTCCAAAAAGAAAGGCTGTAATTAGAAGAAAACCCAGTGCAAGGGATGTGCTTTGATTCAAGCCTCCTGAGTTAATAGAAAAGGATTTTAATATATAGATAAGAACAAAAAAAACAATAATTATTAAAGTACTCATACTATTTTTTGAGATGCTAATTCCTCGAGTCTAATTAAAGATATTTTCAGACCAATCGGCGCAAGAAAATCATTAATCAATATACTAAATAGAGCAATAGTTAAGAAAACATCTGTAAGAGGTAGGGCATAAATTAATTTAATATTTATTGCAAGAGCTATAGCCATTCCTCCCTGAGAAAGAAAAGTTAATCCATACAGGGGTGGGAGGGCAAAAGGGAACTTTAAAATTTTTCTCAATACTGGAAGATACAGAGTATTACCTGCGATCTTACTCCCTATAAAAATTAATATCAGAAAAATTACCCATATATTTAATGATATATTCCATAAAGCTCCTATTAATATTAAGAAAATTATATAAAGAGGCTTCTCAATTGAGAAAAAAACAGGATAAATTTTCTCATGCAATTTTGTTAGTCTTGTAAAGATAAATGCAAAAAGCATGCATGCGAAAATTGGTGAAAGATTAAAAAATGAAGCTCCTCCTGATACAAAAAAGACCATGCCAAACAGCAAAGTCAGAATATCCCTTTGTTCATTGACTATTTTTGTTAATAAATGGAATATTATGCTTAAAAAAATACAGAAAATAATAGAGCCTACAAATAAGTAAAATCCTTTCATTAAAATTTTTTCTTTAAAAAAGGGAAAATGCCAGAAAGAAGTAATTATAGCAAACCCCCATAAAGCCCAGAAATCATCTATATTATTTGAAAAAAGAGCTAATCTATAATATTCGCCTTTATGAGGAATTAAGTTTGAGAAAAAGGGTAGAAAGGAAGAAGAGGAAATCGAAGCAAGAATCCCAAGGGAAATAGCCATTCCTGTGAGAATAAAAGAAGAGTACGAAGAATAAATTATTTTTAAAAAAATTAATGACACAAAAGTTACAGTTAAAAACGAAAACACAGAGTGCAAGAAACTAAAACCTAAATATTTGAGCGGAAATTGCTGAATGAATTTCTTCTCTAACTGGAAACCAAAAAGAAACCCTATCCATCCTAAACCCAGATTAATTAGGGGACTAAGCTGATTTAAAACTTCTGGGCTTAGAACATTTATTCCTTCTTTCCCAAGAACTAATCCGAAGAAAATATATATCAAACCCGAGGATAAAATGTAATAAAAAGGAGATAGAACATTTTTCCTTAAAAATAATCCGCGTGAACCAAGATATGAAATTAATATAAGCAAACCAAAAGCTAAAATTGCTTTCATTGTCTAAAGCATTAAATTTCTGGAAGGAATCCCTCCACCTGTTCAATCGGTAAAACAAAAACTATCCCCTTTCCCCTCTCCTTTAAATCGCCAAGAATTTTCTCCAGAAGCTTAATTGCAGGCTCTACCTTCTCTTCTTTAATTACTGAAAATATTGTTTTATTATAAGGCTTTGCCCCTGCAAACATAAATCTTAGTCCTGCAAAAATTGGAACTTCCTCTGAAAGTATCTGCCCCATTCCCACACTATCAATAATTGTTGCACCTGTAATTCCAATTTCAATAAATCCTTCTAAAATCTCTTCCAATTTTTCTGGTTTATTTAAAACTATAACAAGTAACTTCATCATATTTTTCCTTCCTCTTCTTCAAAAATTTTCATTATATCCTGAATATTGGAGCAACCAATTAATCTCTTGGTAATCTCTGTTTCTTTTATCAGACGAGCTATCCTCGCTAAAGCTTTTAAATGAAGTCCTGGATTCTCTTTATTGCCCAGAATTAAAAAAATCAATTTTACTGGCTTTTTATCGGGTGAGTTAAAATTGATTCCTTTTCTGGATAGCATAATTCCAATTACTAAATCCTTTATCTCATCAGAAAAACAATGAGGAATTGCAACTCCCTTTCCAATAGCTGTAGATTGAATCTTCTCCCTCTCAATTAATTTTGAATAGATATCCTCATAATTCTTAATTAAACCCTTCTCCTTTAAAAATCTCGCTATCCTTGACAATGCCTGTTCTTTCTCTTTCTCTTCTAAATCAAGTAAAATGCAGTCAGTATTTAAATACTTATATAATTTCATTTTTCATCTCCTAATATAATCCCTATTAGTAAACACATATTAGACTCATTTGTCAATATCATTTAAGTTGACAGATAAAAGATTTTCAATTAAAGTAGTTATAGTGAGATAAAATGTTAAGATCAACAACCGTCCTTTGTGTGCGTCATCAGGGTAAAGTGGTTATGGCAGGAGATGGACAGGTAACTTTTGAAAATACAGTTTTGAAGAAAAGTGCAAATAAGATCCGAAGATTATATCACAATAAAATTTTAGCAGGGTTTGCTGGAACAACTTCAGATGCCTTTGCGTTATTTTCACGATTTGAAAATAAACTGGAAGAATATAGAGGAAATTTAGCTCGAGCATCTATTGAATTAGCAAAAGAATGGCGTTTAGATAAGGCTCTTCGCAGACTCGAAGCATTAATGATTGTAGCAGATAAAGATAGGTCCTTCTTGATTTCAGGAACAGGAGATGTAATTGAGCCTGATGATGGAATTCTGGCGATAGGCTCTGGAGGTCCTTACGCATTAGCAGCTGCTCGAGCTTTAATCAAACACACAAATCTCTCAGCAAAAGAAATCGCCTTAACAGCAATGCAAATTGCTGCAGACATTTGTATATATACGAATCACAATATTGTAATAGAGGAGTTGTAAAATGCCAATTTTCTTACCAGATTCTCTTGAAAAAATTTCAGAAAAAACAAAGGAAAAAGACAAAGAAGCTGAACTAACACCAAAGCAAATTGTTGCAGAATTAGATAAATATATAGTTGGACAGAAAGAAGCAAAAAAGGCTGTTGCTATTGCTCTTCGAAACCGTTTCAGGAGAAGAAGGCTTCCTCCGGAATTAGCTGATGAAATTGCTCCAAAAAATATTTTGATGATAGGTCCAACAGGAGTTGGAAAAACTGAAATTTCAAGAAGATTAGCAAAATTAACTTCTTCTCCTTTTTTAAAAGTAGAAGCAAGTAAATTCACAGAAGTTGGATATGTTGGTAGAGATGTAGAGTCAATGATTAGAGATTTAATGAATTTAGCAGTGGAAATGGTTAAATCTGAAAAATTAGAGGAAGTTAGAGAAAAGGCTGAAAGAAATGTTGAGGAAAAAATCCTTGATATTCTTTTACCTCCGCCAAGAAGAAGACTTAATGATGTATTATCAAAGGAAGAATATGAAAGATTTCAACAAACCAGAGAAAAATTAAGAAAACAGCTAAGAGAAGGACTTCTCGATGATAGAAAAATTGAAATTGAAGTAAAGGAATCACCAATACCACCTCTTGAAATTTATTCTGGCTCTGGAATGGAGGAAATAGGTATTCAAATTCAAGAAATAATTCCGGGATTTTTTGGAAAAAGAACCAAAAAGAGAAGAGTAAAAATAAAAGAAGCATGGAATTACCTTCTTGAAGATGAACAGAAAAAATTAATAGATATGGAGGAAGTAGTCCGACTCGCCCGTCAGAGAGTAGAACAATCTGGAATAATCTTTTTGGATGAAATAGATAAAATTGCAGGAAGAGAAAGTGGACATGGACCTGATGTGAGCAGAGAGGGCGTCCAAAGAGACCTGTTACCTATAATTGAAGGAACTACGGTCAATACAAAATATGGGATAGTTAGAACTGACCATATTCTTTTTATTGGAGCAGGAGCATTTCATGTTTCAAAACCTTCGGATTTAATCCCAGAACTTCAAGGAAGATTTCCAATTAGAGTAGAATTAAAACCTCTTGGAAAGGAAGACTTTATAAGGATATTGGTTGAACCAGAAAATGCTTTAATAAAGCAATATAGAGCTTTATTGAAAACAGAAGGAATAGAGGTTAGTTTTACACCAGATGCAATAGAAGAAATTGCTGAAATTGCTGAAAAGGTTAATGAGGAAATGGAAAATATAGGGGCACGAAGATTGCATACAATAATGGAAAAGGTCATGGAAGATATATCTTTTGAGGCTCCGGATCTCCCTGGGAAGAAAATAGTTATTGATAAAAAATATGTGAGAGAAAAACTCCAAGAAATTTTAAAAGACCAAGATTTACAGAAATTCATATTATAAATCTTTAATGAAAAAATCGCCCTTTTTTTTAGTGATTTTATTTATTATCTTAGCTAATTGTGGAAGAAAAGCTCCTCCTTTACCCCCGATCATTAAAATTCCAAAAACTGTTACTAACCTGAAAGCTAAACAAGTAGGAAATAATATTCTTCTTTTCTGGAAAAATCCTACAAGTTATACTGATGGAAGTCCTCTTACAGGAATTAAAAAAATTCAAATTTTTATTTACGAAAAGGAACAAAGCTATGGATATTTCAAATTTAATAAAAAAGAATTTTTAAAAAAAGCCAAAATTATTGAAATTGAAGAGGCAGAAAATTATGTGTATTCTCTCAAGAAAAAAGACACGGGTAATAAAGAATTAATTTTTGCTGTTATTATAAAAGATTTAAAAAATAAAACTTCTAACTTATCTGAGCCTGTTTCAATTAAACCGGGAATCCCCCCGCCTCCTCCAAAAAATGTTAATTTCTCAGTATATGAAGATAAAATTTTGCTCAAATGGGAAAAACCCGAAAAATCTTCTATGGTAGTGGAAGGGTTTAGAATTTACCGGTGGGATGAAGGAAATCCCTTTCCAATTGCTTTAAATTCAACACCTGTGAAAACGACAATATTTGAAGATAGAAATTTTATTTTTAATAAAAAATATTTCTATACTGTAAGAAGTGTGATTCATTCCTCTTTAAAATATATTCCATTACCTTACCCTTTTCTCTTTTTCAGTATTAGAAAAGGAAAATTACAGGGGTCTGAAATAGAAAGCGAAAATTCTCCTATACTTCAAATAATACCCAAAGATACTTTTCCTCCAAAGCCTCCGCAAGGTCTTGTTGCAATAGCAGAGGAAGAGGCTATTACTTTAATGTGGGATCCAAACAACGAAAAGGATTTAAAAGGATATAAAATATGGAGAAAAGCTGAAAACGAAGAACGATTTTTTCTATTGACACCAAAGCCAATTTTAAACAATAGTTATAGGGATGAAAAAATTGAAAAAAATATGATTTATTATTATTTTGTGACAGCAGTTGACAAAAGAAATAATGAAAGTGAAAAATCACAAATAATAAAAATTAAAATTTAAAATCAGAGGAGGAAAATGAAAATTTATCGTTACCTTTATGAAAGAAAGGAATACTATGGGATATTAAAAGAGGAGAACCTTTATCCAATAGAGGGCTCAATATTTAGAAATTTCAAGGTAAAAAAAAGCTATATTCCCATAAGTGAAGTTAAATTACTTCCTCCTGTGAAACCATCGAAAATAATTTGTGTTGGCCTAAATTATAAAACTCATGCACTGGAGAGTAAAAAAAGGGTACCAAAGGAACCTCTACTTTTCTTAAAACCTCCCACCTCAATTATTGGTCCAAATGAAATTATAATTTACCCTAAGATGAGCAAAAGAATAGACTATGAAGGAGAAGTAGCTGTAATTATCAAAAAGAAAGCATATCAAATTAAAGACGAAAAAGAAGCTTTCTCTTATATATTGGGATATACATGTTTTAATGATGTAACTGCAAGAGATATTCAACAAATGGAAGGGCACAATACCAGGGCAAAATCTTTTGATACTTTCGGTCCAATAGGTCCATGTATTGTTACTGATTTAGACCCGTTTAATTTAAAAATCAAGACTTTCCTGAATGGAAAATTAAGACAATCCGGTAATACAAAAAATCTTGTCTTTTCCATCCCCTATCTTGTAAAATTTATTTCCCATGTGATGACCTTATTACCTGGAGATGTTATTTCTACAGGCACTCCTTCGGGAGTGGGACCCATGTCTCCAGGTGACAGGATTGATATACAGATAGAGGGAATTGGAGTTCTTTCAAATACTGTGATGAAAATACACTAATCAAAAATTTGGAAATGGAAACTAATTTCAAATTTCTAAAATAGGAGGATATGAGAATGAAATTTTTCCTTGATACTGCAAATTTAGAACAAATAAAGGAAGCTGTAAGCTGGGGAGTAATTGATGGAGTTACAACCAACCCGACTTTGGTTTCAAAGGAAAATATGGAATTTGAAGATTTAATAAAAAAAATATGCGAAATAGTTCCTGGACCTGTTAGTGCTGAAGTTGTCTCTCAGAACTGGAAAGAGATGATAGAAGAGGCAAAAAATCTTGCAAAATTAGCTGAAAATATTGTAATTAAAATACCAATGACAGTGGATGGGCTAAAAGCTACAAAGCAACTTTCAAAGGAAAATATTAAAGTAAATATGACCCTTATTTTCTCTCCATCTCAAGCTTTATTAGCTGCAAAGGCTGGAGCAAGTTATGTATCTCCATTTATAGGTCGTTTAGATGATATTTCCACCCCTGGTATGAATCTTGTGGAAGATATTGTTACAATTTTTAACAACTATATGTTTAACACAGAAATAATCGTTGCAAGTATAAGGCATCCTCTCCATGTCGTAGAAGCTGCACTTTTAGGTGCCCATATTGCCACAATGCCTTTTCCAGTCCTCGAAAAATTAATAAATCACCCTCTAACAAAAATTGGTCTGGAAAGATTTTTAAAAGACTGGGAAAAGGTTAAAAAATAATAATTTAGTTATTGGTTATTGGTCAATGGTTAGTGGTGAAAGGGAAAACAAATTTAAATCGAGTAACTA
>CAZWBN010000009.1:20121-21327 GCA_964632095.1 uncultured Clostridia bacterium
GTTATTGGTCAATGGTTAGTGGTGAAAGGGAAAACAAATTTAAATCGAGTAACTAATAACCAATAACTAATAACAAATTTGTGGGGGAGAAAATGGGAATAGAGCAAAAAATAAAAGATTTAAGAGAAAAATTGGAATTAGCGGAATTGGGTGGAGGTAAAGAAAGGATAGAATCTCAACATAAAAAGGGAAAAAGAACTGCTCGAGAGCGAATTGAATTACTCTTAGACCCCGGGACATTTCAGGAAGTTGATAAACTTGTCGTCCATCGCTGTTATGACTTTGGAATGGAGAAAAAGAGAATTTATGGAGATGGAGTTGTGACAGGATATGGAAGAATTGACGGTAGACTGGTCTTCATTTTTGCTCAGGATTTCACTGTTTTTGGCGGGACATTAAGCGAAGCAAATGCAAGGAAAATTTGCAAAATTATGGACTTAGCAATGAAGGTCGGAGCTCCAGTGATTGGCTTGAATGACTCAGGTGGAGCAAGAATTCAGGAAGGAGTTAGTAGCCTTGGTGGCTATGCAGATATATTTTTAAAGAATACTTTAGCTTCTGGAGTAATTCCCCAAATTTCAGCTATCATGGGACCATGTGCTGGAGGAGCAGTTTACTCACCTGCTCTCACGGATTTTATTATAATGACAAAAGAAAAAAGTTATATGTTCATTACTGGACCGGATGTTATAAGAGCTGTCACACATGAAGAAGTCACAATGGAGGAGCTTGGTGGAGCGGAAACACACAATACAATAAGCGGAGTTGCTCATTTTGCCGCTGAAGATGAAGAACATGCTATGGCAATAATCAGGGAACTGCTATCCTTCATTCCAAGCAACAATATGGAAGACCCACCCTTTAAAGAAACCTCAGACCCGCCTGACCGAATAGATGAAAAACTTAACTATATTATTCCTGATGATCCGAATCAGCCCTATGATATGAAAGAATTAATTACCACTATTCTGGATGATAATTATTTCTTTGAAGTTCAGGAACATTATGCAAAAAATATAATAATTGGATTTGGAAGATTAGGTGGAAAATCTGTTGGAATTATAGCAAACCAACCAAGTTATCTTGCTGGAGCTCTTGATATAAATGCTTCAGATAAAGCTGCAAGATTCGTTCGATTCTGTGATGCATTTAATATTCCTCTTATTACATTTGAAGATGTTCCAGGTTTTCTTCCTGGAGTAAACC
>CAZWBN010000010.1:0-1640 GCA_964632095.1 uncultured Clostridia bacterium
CACGGCCAGGGAATTAATTGTCATTTAAAAATTCAGAAAACTCATGACTACTATTTTTATTTAGACTGTTAATTTACAATTAGAATTAGTTTTGTTAGAATCTCAATATGGATAAAGTAATTATTTTAGACTTTGGTTCTCAGTATACTCAATTAATAGCAAGAAGAGTTCGTGAATTAAATGTTTACTCGGAAATTGTTCCTTATAATATATCAATATCAGAGCTTAAAAAATATGAACCAACGGCGCTTATTCTTTCAGGTGGTCCAAGGAGTGTATACGAAGAAGATGCTCCTCTTTGTTCCAAAGAAATTTTTAAATTAAATATTCCTGTTCTCGGAATATGTTATGGTCTTCAGTTACTCGCCTATCTTTTTGGAGGAAAAGTTGAACCTGCAGAGAAGAGAGAGTACGGATTTGCAGAATTAAAAGTAATTGATAATAAAGAATTGCTTTCAGGAGTCAATAACAAAACACAAATCTGGATGAGTCATGGAGATATGGTTGTTTCACTCCCTGAGGGTTTTGTTGTAACAGGTTCCACTTCAAATACTCCAATAGCAGTAATTGAAAATAGAGAAAGAAAAATTTATGGAGTTCAATTTCACCCTGAGGTTAAACATACAATTGAAGGAAAGAAAATACTTTCAAATTTTCTTTTTAAGATTTCAAATTTAAAAGCTGAATGGAGTTTAGCTTCTTTTCTTGAGAATACAATAGAAACGATTAAAAATGAAGTTAAAAATAAAAGAGTAATCTGTGGTTTAAGCGGTGGAATTGATTCTACCGTTACTGCATTGATTCTAAAAGAAGCAATTGGAGATAACTTATACTCAATATTTATTGATAATGGTCTTTTAAGGGAGAATGAGTTTCATAGTTTAATGAGAAAATTTAAAGAAAAACTTAATCTAAGAGTAATAGGAGTTGATGCATCCAGGGTTTTTTTGAAGAATCTTAAAGGAGTAGTTTCCCCAGAAAGAAAAAGAAAAATAATCGGAAATTTATTTATCAAAATCTTCGAGCGAGAAGCCAAGAAAATAGGAAACATTGAATATTTTGCTCAAGGGACAACATATCCAGATGTAATTGAAAGCAAATCAGTTAAGGGTCCATCTTCTGTGATTAAATCCCATCACAATGTTGGAGGATTGCCATCTAAAATGAAATGGAAATTAATCGAACCCCTCAGGGAATTGTTTAAAGATGAGGTAAGGGAGATTGGAAGAAAGTTAGGATTGGACGAGGAATTTATAAATCGGCATCCTTTTCCTGGTCCAGGCTTAGCAGTAAGAATAATAGGCGAAGTAACCAATGAGAAAATTAAAATTCTTCAAAAGGTTGATAAAATATTAATTGAAGAGATAAAGAAAGCTGGTATTTACAATAAACTATGGCAGGCATTTCCGGTTTTACTTCCGGTTAAATCCGTGGGTGTAATGGGAGATGAGAGAACTTATAAATATGTTGTGGCTCTAAGGGTGGTGGAGAGTATTGATGGAATGACAGCAAGCTGGTACCCGATGCCTCATGATTTAATGCAGAGAATATCGAGTCGGATCGTAAATGAAGTGAAAGAGGTGAACAGGGTCGTTTATGATATTACAAATAAACCACCTGCAACAATTGAATGGGAATGA
>CAZWBN010000010.1:1740-20835 GCA_964632095.1 uncultured Clostridia bacterium
CAGGGTCGTTTATGATATTACAAATAAACCACCTGCAACAATTGAATGGGAATGAACGATAAATTGTGAAATGTGAAATGTAAAATGTGATATAGAGAAAAGGGGTAAAAATGGAATCTATTTTTATTCATTTACATACACACTCAGAATACAGTCTTCTTGATGGAGCAGCAAAAATTGAAGCTTTAATTGATGCTGCGGTAAGAAATAAGATGCCTGCCTTGGCTTTGACCGACCATGGGAATATTTTTGGGGCAGTATCATTTTTTAGGAAGGCTCAAGAAAGAAATATAAAACCTATCCTTGGTGCCGAGCTTTACCTTGCTCCTCGGAGTCGTCTTGAGAAAAAAGAGAAGAAGGATGAAGTTTCTCATTATCATATCCTCGTGCTTGTTAAAAATGAAAAGGGATATAAAAATCTTGTTCAGCTTTTAACCAGAAGTTACCTTGAAGGCTTTTATTATAAACCAAGAATAGATAAGGAAATTTTGTCACAGTATTCTGAAGGATTGATAGGACTTTCCTCATGCTTAAAGGGAGAGATTCCCGTTCTTCTTTTAAAAGGTTTTATAAAGGAAGCGGAAGATGTGGCTTCCCAGTATAAGGATATTTTTGGTGAAGGAAATTTTTATATTGAGTTACAGGACCATGGTCTTGAGGAACAGAAGAGATTGAATCCCCTTCTAATACAGCTTGCGCAAAGGCTTAATTTACCTCTGGTAGCAACAAATGACATTCATTATATTAGAAGGGAAGATGCAGAGTATCATGATGTTCTTCTCTGCATTCAGACGAATAAAAAAATTCATGATAAGGATAGATTAAGATTTAATAGTGACCAGTTTTATTTCAAGTCCAGCGAAGAGATGATTGATTTATTCGGGGAGATTCCAGAAGCTATTAATAACACAGTGAAGATTGCGGCTCAATGTGATTTTGATTTTCCCAAGGAAAAATATTTTCTTCCAGAATTCAAGGTTCCGGATGGAACATCAATTGATGAATATTTTGAAAAAGTAACGAAACAGGAATTTGAGAAGAGAATAGAAATATTAAAAGAAAAAGAGAAGAAAGGAGAATTAAGACATTCCATCTCAGAATATTATCAGCGATTGGAGAAGGAGATAAAACTTATAAAAGAGATGGGATTTGCAGGCTACTTTTTGATTGTCTGGGATTTTGTTAAAAATGCAAAAGAAAGAAACATACCTGTTGGACCTGGAAGAGGCTCAGCAGCGGGAAGTCTTGTTGCTTATAGTTTAGGAATAACCAATATTGATCCTCTTGAATACGACCTTTTATTTGAAAGATTTTTAAATCCTGAAAGAATTTCTCTGCCTGATATAGATATTGATTTCTGTGGAAGGAGAAGGGATGAAGTCATTCATTATGTGACTGAAAAATATGGAAAGGAAAATGTTGCTCAAATCATAACCTTTGGAACAATGGCGGCCAGGGCAGCAGTGAGGGATGTTGGTAGAGTTCTTGATGTTCCATTACCTGAAGTTGATAGAATTGCCAAAATGATTCCTCCCTTTGGACCAGAGTCAAACATTAATTACGCAATGAAGAATATTCCAAAAATAAAAGAAATGGCAGAGAAAAATCCAAAAATAAAGCAGCTTCTCGAAATAGCGAAAAAACTGGAAGGGCAGGTAAGGCATGCTTCAATACATGCTGCTGGAATAGTTATTGCTCCTAAACCATTGACTGAATTTTTACCTCTATATAAATCGAGCAAGGGAGAAATTACAACTCAATTTGCCATGCAGGATATCGAAGAAATTGGTTTGTTGAAAATGGATTTGCTTGGTCTTCGTAATTTAACAGTTATTCATGACACTCTTCAGATGATCGAGAGAGATCTCAAGATAAAATTAGACCTGAATAAAATCCCCTTAAATGACCCGAAGACCTTTGAAACCTTTTCCAGAGGAGATACGGATGGGGTTTTCCAGTTTGAAAGCAGGGGCATGAAGGATTTATTAAGGAGTTTTAAGCCTCAGGAATTAAGAGATTTAATAGCACTAAATGCTCTTCATAGACCAGGTCCATTGGCAAGTGGAATGACGGATGAATTTATTAAAAGAAAGCATTCACCTGAAAAAATAAAATATGAAATTCCTGAGCTTGAACCCATACTTAAGGAGACGAGAGGAATTATAATTTATCAGGAACAAGTAATGAGAATTGCACATGAACTCGCAGGTTTTTCAATGGCAGAAGCTGATATTCTGCGTAAAGCAATGGGAAAGAAAATTCCTGAAATAATGAAAGCTCAGCGTGAAAGGTTCGTGCAGGGAGCAAGGAAGAGAGGAATAACCCCTGCAAAGGCTAATAAAATATTTGACCAGATTGAGAATTTTGCAGGTTATGGATTCAATAAATCTCATAGTGCTGCATATGCCTATTTAGCCTATCAAATCGCCTATTTGAAAACTCACTATCCCGTTTATTTTTTTGCGGCATTACTTACGAGTGAAGCAGAAAGGGGTGCTACATCTCAGATTGTAAAATATCTTAATGAATGTAGAGCAAAAGGAATTAAAGTTCTTCCTCCAGATATTAATGAAAGCGAATACTATTTTAATGTTAAAAAGGGGAGTATTAGATTTGGTTTAGCAGCGATTAAAAATGTTGGAGAAGCAGCTATAAAAGTAATTTTGAAGGTAAGGAGCAGAATAGGAAAATTTAATTCAATTTATGATTTCTTTAAAGAGGTCGACTTAAGGGCTGTAAATAAAAAGGTTATAGAAAGTCTTATCAAAGCAGGTGCATTCGATTCCTTAGGGTGGAAGCGATCGCAATTATTTCATGCTCTGGACTATTTCATCGAGTATGCAAATCAATGGAAAAAGATAAAAGCTTCAAAACAGAAGGCTCTTTTTCAAGAAGAAAGGATGATTCAAATAAGTATTCCCGAAGATATTAAGAAAATGAGCGAATGGGATGAACCTTCTCGCCTTTCATATGAAAAGGAAGCACTCGGCTTTTATATCACGGGTCATCCTTTGACACGCTATGAGGAGGAATTGCAAAAATTGGGTTCTTTAGCTGTGTCTGATTTAGAAGAGGAGAAGCATGGAGAAAATATATGCATGGTGGGAATTATTTCTTCCATAACTTCCAGAAAGACTTCAGCAGGGGAGAGAATGGCTACTTTTATTTTTGAAGATTTAACAGGACAAATTGAAGTTGTTGTTTTTCCTGAAACCTATAAAACATATTTTGATTATCTAAGACCTGATAATATTATCTGGCTTAAAGGAAGAGCGGAGATTGACGGAGAAAACAGGAAAATTTATCTCTCCCAGATGATGCCAATAGAGCTGGCATTAATTAAACTTGCTAAAAAATTAGTAATAAGATTGTTCCTTCCAGGATTGGAGGAAAGCTTATTTATAAATTTAAAAGAAATTCTCAGCCAGAATCATGGTGAATGCCCCTTGTTTTTCGAGTTAGAATCTCCACCAAATTATCGTTTTATAGTGAGGTCAAAAGAAATCCCCAGTGTTTCCCTTTCGTCCGAATTTTTAAAGAAACTTGAGAAATTACTTGGAAAAAATTCCTTTTTTCTTGATTATTAGATATTAATTTTCTTGACTTCCATAAAAATTTTAAATATCTTTCTTTCCTAAGAGAGGTTTATGATGTTTGTCTGGGTTTTCCATAGAATTACAGGATTATTAATGATTCTTCTATTAGGAATTAAGATGTTCACTTCATTTTTTCTAATGACAAAGAGTGAGAAACCGGATTGGGCTCTGGCACTTCATGTAAATCCTTTGATTGATGTTTTGTTAATAATTACAGTTGTTTTTCATGCCTGTTACGGATTAAGAACGATTTTATATGACTTAGGAATTAAAAAGGAAAAGCTTCTTTTCTGGCTTTTTACAGGGATTGCTTTTGTAGTTTCTGGTTTCTTAATAACAATTTACTTTACTCGAAATTATTAAAATGCTCAAATGTGACATTTTAATTGTTGGAGGAGGATTAGCAGGACTCTCAGCAGCATTAAAAATTCCTCCCGAATTCGATGCAGTAGTAATTTCAAAAGTTCATCCTCTTCGTTCCCATTCAGTGGCTGCGCAAGGAGGTATAAATGCAGCATTAGCTAATCATCCTGAGGGCAAACATGATTCCTGGGAGTTACACGCCTTTGATACGATAAAAGGAAGTGATTATTTAGCTGACCAGAATGCTGTTGAATTGATGTGCAAAGAAGCAATTCCAACAATTTACGAATTAGAACATATGGGCGCTCCTTTTAGTCGTTTTCCAGATGGAACGATTGCTCAAAGACCATTTGGAGGGGGAGGTTTTCCAAGAACCTGCTATGCAGCTGATAGAACTGGACATGTTCTCCTTCACACCCTTTATGAGCAATGTATTAAGAAAAATGTGAAATTTCTGGACGAGTGGCTTGTTTGTAAACTTGTCATTAAAAATAATAGATGCTTAGGTGTAACTGCATTAGACCTTTCTTCAGGTAAGGTTGTTCCTATTAAAGCGAAAGCTGTAATTTTTGCAACAGGTGGATATGGACGGGTCTACTTAAGAACAACTAATTCCTATATAAATCATGGAAGCGGAATTGGAATTGCTTATAAAGCTGGGATTCCACTAAAGGATATGGAATTTGTTCAATTTCACCCTACCTCTCTTTATGGCACAAATATTTTAATCACAGAAGGAGCAAGAGGTGAGGGAGGATATTTAATAAATAAAGAAGGAAGGAGATTCATGGAAGATTATGCTCCTCATGCAATGGAATTAGCTCCACGAGATATTGTGGCACGAGCTATTCAAACAGAGATAGAATCCGGAAGAGGAATAAATGATGAATATGTTTATCTTGATTTAAGACACTTAGGGGCTGAAAAAATCATGAAAAGATTACCGGGTATCAGAGAAATTGCTATAAATTTTGCAGGTGTTGACCCTATTGAAGAGCCTATTCCAATACAGCCTGCTCAGCACTACTCGATGGGAGGAATAGATGTGAATGAGAAATGTGAGACAATAGTTCCGGGTGTATACGCAGCTGGCGAATGTGCATGTGTTAGTGTCCATGGGGCAAATAGATTGGGCGGAAATTCTCTTTTAGAAACAATTGTTTTTGGAAAAATTGCTGGAAGTCAGTCTTCTCAATATGTAAAAGAAGGTTTTATTGATTTCAAAGATGAAAAGGAATTACATGATTCGGTTAATGAGATAGAACAAAAAATAAAAAAGTGGCTTTCTCGAACATCTGGCACAAGAGCTCATGAGCTTTTAAATAAATTGAAAATTGTGGCAACTGAAATGGTGGGTATTTTTAGAAATGGTAAAGATTTATCTATTGCGTTAGAAACAATTCGGCAATTAAAAGAAGATTACAATAATGCTTATTTAGCAGGATCTAATTTGAAGTTTTCCCAGGAACTGGTAAATATTATAGAATTTGAAATGATGTTGGATTTGGCTGAAGTTATTACTCTTGGTGCCTTGAATAGAACAGAAACAAGAGGTTCTCATTATAGAACAGATTTTAAAGAGAGAAATGATAAAGAATGGCTGAAGCACACACTTGTAACATATACTGAGAAGGGTCCTAAAATCAGTTATAAAGAAGTGATTATTACAAAGTATGAACCTAAAAAAAGAGAATATTAGCAATGAAATATATATTTAAAATATTTAGATTTGACCCTGAAAAAGATAGGGAGCCATATTTTCAAGAATACGAGTATGATTTTTTACCCAGTGTATCTGTGCTGGAAGCTCTTATGACCATTCGGAATGAGTTGGATAGCTCCCTTTCCTTCAGATATAGTTGCAGGGGAGCTGTATGTGGTTCATGTGGTATGATTATTAATGGAAAACCAGACCTTGCATGTAGAGTAAAACTGGGCACCTTGAATACTAATGAAATTGTTATAGAACCGTTGACCAATTTTGAAATAATAAAAGATCTGGTAGTGGATATGGAACCATTCTGGAAGGCTTATAGAGAAATAAAACCTTACCTATATCCTAAAAACGAGTCTCCAGAAAAAGAGCATAAAATAAGTGAAAAGACAATGGAGAAAATCTATCAGTTCATAAATTGTATATTATGTGCATGTTGTTATAGTGCTTGTCCTGTGGTTGGTAAGGATGAAAATTATCTTGGGCCAGCTGCTCTGGCAAAACTTTATAGATTTATAAGAGATCCTCGAGATCACAGGCCCTATTCTTTTTTGAAAAAAATTAATACTCAAGAAGGAGCATGGGGTTGTCATACAATTTTTAAATGCGTTGAAGCATGTCCCAAGGATGTTAGACCCGTTGATGGAATCGAAGGAATCAGAAGGAAGCTCGTTATGGAAAAATTAAAGAGATTTTTGAGGTTTAAGAAATGAAATTAAAATATTCAATATTAAGTCGAAGGAAATTTTTAAATTCTCTTTTAGGAGGCTGGGTAATTGCTTTTTTCTCTACATTGATTTATCCAGTGATAAAATTCATATTTCCTCCTTATAGAGAACCTGATAAAGTTATATTACCGCTTGCTAAATTTAAGGATATGCCTCTGTACACCGCAAAGAATTTTTCATGGGGAAGTAAACCAGGAATTTTATTAAAAAAAGAAAACGGATTTGAAGCTTTTATTGGAGTATGTACACATTTTGACTGTAATGTAACATGGCTTCCCGAAAAGAGAAAATTTTTCTGTGCATGTCATGAAGGATGGTATGATGAAAATGGAATAAACATTGCTGGTCCTCCTCCTGCTCCTTTGCAGAAATTAATTGTTGAAATTAAAGGGGAGAATATAATTATTAAAAAGAGGTAAAACTTGAGGAAAATTAGAGATTGGTTTTATGAAAGAACAGGATTTGAAGAATTTATGAATTTTCTTAAAAAGAAAGGAGTCCCCCGGCACTCCCTTACCATTTGGTATTACTTAGGGGGCGCAATTTTAGTGCTGTTTTTGATTCAAGGTATTACAGGGATAATGCTTCTTCTTTATTATAAACCCACCATTGAAACTGCCCATAAAAGTGTTACGGAAATCATGACCGAGGTTCCCTTGGGATGGATAATTCGTTCAATACATCGCTGGTCAGCTTATTTTCTGATTGCTTTAGTTTTTGTTCATCTTTTTTCAACTTTAATTTTAAAGGCATATCGGAAGCCAAGAGAGATTACATGGATAACAGGATGTTTATTGCTCATTTTAACTCTAGCGTTCGGCTTTACTGGATATTTATTGCCGTGGGATGAGCTTTCTCTCGCAGCAACAAAAGTGGGAACTGATATTCCTAAGAGCATCCCCCTTGTCGGAATCTGGATTACCAAATTTCTTCGAGGAGGAGATGATGTAACAGGAGAGACTTTAACAAGATTTTTTGCCTTTCATGTTTGTGTTCTTCCCCTTTTAATTCTTGCTATTATAGGTATTCATCTTCTTTTAATTCAAAAGCATGGTATGAGTATTCCTATAAGTATTGAAAAAAAGAAAAATCCTGTTCCTCAAATTCCTTTTTATCCGAACTTTTTTTATCGGGAAAGCATTTTCTGGCTGTTAATTTTCGGTGTAGTTATCACGCTTTCATTTTTATTTCCCGCTTCTCTTGGGAAAAAAGCTGATTTGATGGCTCCTACTCCTAAAGGAGTGAAACCAGAATGGTATTTCTTATTTCTTTTTCAGACACTAAAACTTTTTCCATCAAAGATATTTTTTATTCCAGGCGAAACTCTTGCAATTTTTTTAATTTTAATTGCAGGAATTATTTTCTTCCTTCTTCCTTTTTTGGATAAACAACCTGAAGGTAAAATTGGAAAATTAATAACATATTTAGCCTATTTAATGATAGTTTACATATTAGTTATGACAATCTGGGGTTACTTATCATGAAATGTAAATCCGTTTTTGTTAAAATCTTAGTTCTTATTTTAATTTTCTCCATGATTTCAATATTAAATCCTGTTCCTCAGTTTGCTCAAAATATCAAAGATAATACGAAGAATCAGGAAATAAAAGCTTCACCCAAAAACATAAGGGAAAGCACTACATTTTATGTTTATATTGGATGGATATGGCTGGTAATTCTAGTTCTTATTTATATTTTAATCCTAAAAATAAAAGAAGCGGATAGAATGTACAGAATGAGATTTGAAAGTGATAAAGGGAAAAGATTTTCTCATTAATTTGAATCTCTTAATACCAGATAACTCTATAAGATTTAATTAAGGGAAAACCTCTTTCAGTTTTTTCCACAACATACAATTTTTTATTTTTCCATTTGAACCATTGTTTTGGTTTTATGTTTAACGGAACTTTTGAAATATACCTTCCTTCAGCATCAAAAACATCAAAATAATAACCCTTTTTATTTTTTACTTTTTCATAAGTTCCTACAAATATTCTTCCTTCTTCATCCACTGATAAATTCATGATTGGAGGAAAATATTTTGGAAATTTTACATTTATTCCAGGAGGAATTCCTTTGGAACCAAAAAGCTCTTTAATTTTTTCTTTTTTATTATACAAAATATGAGTTGCTTGAATCAAGATTCCGCCTTCATCGGGCTCTAAAAGTTGACATGAAATGGGAATTTTGCTATTTTTATTCTCGAAGAGCGGGAATAGCTCAGTGGTAGAGCACAACCTTGCCAAGGTTGGGGTCGCGGGTTCAAATCCCGTTTCCCGCTCCACCTAAGGGCGGCGTCGCCAAGTGGTAAGGCAGAGGTCTGCAAAACCTCTATTCACCGGTTCGAATCCGGTCGCCGCCTCCAGTATAAAGTAGTGATTTTCACTCCTGTAATATTTTTTCCCCTGAATATTCCTTCTAAATCTCCTAAAAAACTTGACTATGATTTTAATTTTTTGTCACAATTAATCTTGAAAAATTATAAAGGAGAAAGTAAATGAAAGTTCTTATAATTGGTTCTGGAGGAAGAGAGCATGCTTTGGCATGGAAGATAAAACAAAGTTCTCTGCTCAAGGAATTATACTGTGCTCCTGGAAATGCGGGAACAGAACAGATCGGGACAAATGTAGCTTTAGACCCAACTAATATTGTAGAACTTTCAAGATTTGCCTCAGAAAAAGAGATTGATTTTACAGTAGTTGGTCCGGAACTTCCTCTAACTCTTGGTATTGTTGATGAGTTCGAAAGCAAAGGTTTAAAAATTTTTGGACCAACTCGGAAAGCTTCAGAAATAGAAGGAAGCAAAGTATTTGCAAAAGAATTTATGAAAAGGCATAAAATTCCTACTGCTGATTTTGAAATTGCAAATTCTCCAGATGAAGCAAAAAGAATTATCTCTTCGGGACGATTCCCTTTTCCAGTTGTTGTGAAAGCTGATGGGCTGGCAGGAGGAAAGGGGGCTATAATCTGTAAGGATATAAAAGAAGCAGAAAAAGCCATTACTTTATTAATGATAGAAAAAAAATTTGGTAAATCAGGGGAAAGAGTAGTAATTGAAGAATTTCTCACAGGGAAAGAGGTTTCTTTTATTGTAATTACAGATGGGAGAAGGACTTTACCATTAGTCACAACCATGGATTATAAAAAAGCTTATGACAATGATGAAGGACCTAACACTGGAGGAATGGGCGCTATATCTCCTTCTCCATTTGTTGACCCTCAAACTTTTCAGAAAATAATGGATAAAATTATTTATCCAGCAGTAGGAGGATTGCTCGAAGAGGGAAGAAAATTCAAAGGGGTCCTTTATGCTGGTTTAATGTTGACTTCTGAAGGACCAAAAGTTCTTGAGTTTAATTGCAGATTTGGGGACCCAGAAACTCAGCCTCAAGTTCTTAGACTTGAAAGTGACTTATTGGAAATTCTTTTGTCAGCTTATGAAGAAAAATTATTAGAAAAAGAAGTCAAATGGAGTGAAAAATCAGCAGGATGTGTTATTCTTACATCTGGTGGATATCCTGGAAAATACGAAACTGGGAAACTTATTTCAGGTTTAGAAGAAGTTGAAAATTTAGAGAATATAGTTGTGTTTCACGCTGGAACAAAATTTATGGATGGTCAGATAGTAACAAATGGTGGAAGGGTATTGAATGTATGTTCCACAGGTTCAAATTTAGCAGAAGCAATGGATAATATCTATGAGGCAATTTCTCTTATAAATTTTGAAGGAATGCATTATAGAAAAGATATAGGAAAGGAGAAATAATGAAAGAAAAAATTGCAATTTTTCTTGGGAGTGATTCAGATTATCCTATCGCAGAGGAATGTATAAAAATACTGAAAGAATTTGAAATTCCATTCATGCTTGAAGTTACTTCTGCTCATAGAACACCGGAAAGAACAGTTGAGTTAATAAAAAATGCGGAGAAAAAAGGAGTAGAATTATTTATTGCTTTTGCAGGAGGAGCAGCACATTTAGCGGGCTTTATAGCTGCGCATACTATCCTGCCTGTAATTGGTGTGCCAATTGATAGCTCAAGCTTAAAAGGAATGGATTCCCTTCTCTCAACTGTCCAAATGCCAAAGGGAATTCCTGTTGCAACTATGGGAATCGGAAAATCTGGAGCAGGTAATTCAGCTCTTTTAGCGATTCAAATTTTGAGTTTAAAAGATTCTTCATTAAAGGAGAGATTAATAAAATATAGAAAAAAAATGGCTGAAGGAGTGATTGAAAAATCAGAAAAATTAAAGGGAAAATTGAAATGAGATTTAGTGTGGAAAATTTTGGATGCAGAGTGAATCAGGCTGAAGCATCTGAATGGATTGAAAAATTACAATTATATGGTTGGGAATGGGAAAAAGATTTCACCAAAAGCGATGTGATAATAGTTAATACTTGCACTCTAACTTCAAAAGCTGACCAGGAAGCGAGAAAATTAATAAGAAGAATAATTCGCAATAATTCAAAAGCAAAAATAATTGTTACTGGATGTTATGCAGAGAGAGCATATGATTATTTTTCAACTATACCTGAAATATGGGCAGTTTTTAAAAACTATGAAAAGGGAAAAATTCCCGAAAGATTAAATGAAATTTTTCGTGACAAGGAAAACCCTTTATCTGAAACAAAATATTTCCGCGCGAGAGCATTCGTGAAAATTCAGGATGGCTGTAATTTTAGATGTTCTTTCTGTATTATTCCATCAGTAAGAGGAAAAAGCAGAAGCAAACCATTGCCCGATGTTCTTAGAGAAATAGAAGATTATGTAAACTGTGGCTTTAAAGAAATTATTCTCTGTGGAATTCACTTATGTTCCTATGGACTTGACCTTAATCCTCGAACTTCTTTGATTGAATTAATTAAAAAATTAGAAAATAAAGTAAATAAAATAAGACTCAGTTCCTTGGACCCTCGTTTTCTTGACTCTGAAAAAATAGATTATTTCACATCTTCTCAAATAATTGCACCCCATTTTCATCTTTCCTTCCAATCCGGCTCAAGGAAGATATTGAAAAAAATGCAAAGAGATTCTGTTCCAGAACACTATAGAGAAATGCTTCATCAGTTTGCTGAATCCTCTCGTGATGCCTCTATAGGAACCGATATTATTGTGGGATTTCCTGGAGAAGGTGAAAAGGAATTTGAGGAAACATATGAATTTCTGAAGAATTCTCCTCTAACTTATTTTCATGTTTTTCCTTTTTCTCCTCGTCCGGGAACTCCTGCAGCCGATTTTCCACAAATAAATGGAAAAATTAAGAGAGAAAGAGTAAATCTTTTAAGAGAATTATCCACTGAAAAGAATTTTCAATTCAGAAATAGATTTCTCAATAAAACATTAAAAGGAATAGTAATTAAACACTGTAAAGATTTCACGGAATTTTTAACCTACAATTATATAAAAGTAAAAATCCCCCCATCTTCTCATCTTAGGATTGGAGATGAAAAAGAAGTCAAAATATGCAAGGTTTCTCTTTCTTCTACAGAAGGGAAAATTATCTTTTGAGATAGGTCTCAAATAATTTAAAAATTCTCTTGTACTCGTCAGCCCAGCTTGAGGGATTTTTAAAACTGTGACCTTCAACAGGATAAATAGCCAATTCCCAGTTTTCTTTCCTTAGTTCAATTAATCGCTGAACAAGTCTCACAACACCCTGAAAATGAACATTTCTGTCCACAACTCCGTGACATATAAGAAGAGGATTTTTCAATCCTTCCGCATAGTAAATTGGAGAACTTCTCCTATAAGCTTCCTCATCATTCTGGGGTAAATTGAGAATTTCACCTGTATATCCATGATTATAATGAGCCCAATCCGTAACCGGTCTTAAGGCTGCTCCAGCAGCAAAAACATCTGGTGTTTTAAACATTGCCATTAATGTTATGAATCCACCATAACTTCCTCCATAAATTCCTATTCTTTTTGGATCAACGCCATATTTTTCAACGAGGAAACGAGCGCCATCAACTTGATCAGTTAAATCTTTGCCTCCCATGTGACGATAAATAGCAGTTCTCCAGTCACGACCATAGCCTGCACTTCCTCTATAGTCAATATCCAGAACATAATAACCATGTTCCATAAGAAAATGATGGAACATGTATTCTCTGTAATAACTGCTCCACCATTTATGTGCATTCTGGAGGTAACCTGCTCCATGAACAAAAATTACTGCTGGTCTTTTTTCATGAGGTTTTTTAGGTTTGTACAATCGGGCATAAACTTTTGCTCCATCCCTTGCTGTAAATTGAATTATTTCAGGTGCAATCCAGGGGTAGGAACGGAACCTTTCTGTTGTGGATAAAGTTATCTGTTGAGCTTTAGTTCCTGGACGATTTGGCTGTAAATAAAGTTCCCATGGCTTGTTGCTATAGGAATAAAGAATAGCTAATGTGGATTCATCAGGCGAAAGATATACTCGATTATTTCCTTCAAGATAAGTGATTTTTATTCTTTTACCCCCATTTATTGACATCTTATAAAAGTGCCTTTCTCCCGGATGAACTTCATTCGAGGTGAAATAAAAATATTTTTTATTTTTTGAAACTGCGGGAGAGTAAACTTCAAATTTCCCTTTTGTGAGCTGTTTTGCTTCTCCTCCTATTATTGATACTGTGTAAAGATGAGAAAATCCATCTTTTTCTGATGTAAAATAAATTGATTCATTATCAATCCACCCGAATCCATAACTTAAATAACCTATCCATGCTGGGTCATGGAGATGGTCGAGAATTTTTGTCTTTCCTGTAGCTGGGTCAAGAAGAAAAATCCATCTATCCTTGAAATCTGTTGACTCACAGGCTATCAAACATTTTTTCCCATCCTCTGACCATAAATTTCTTACAATTCTTCTTCCCCAGAAATAAAATACTGGTTCAAGCTCTTTATCTTTTATTCCATAATCAGGCCATATTACATTTCCTGTTTCAACTTTTAGTATTCCGATTTTTCTCCTTCTTGATTTATCCCCTGCCTTTGTTCTTGAAGGAATGTCCTCTGTATATCCAGAGATGGTAACATAATTTGGCACAATTGTTCCTCGAGCTTCAGGAATTCTCTCTTCAAGTAAAAATAGAACATATTTTTCATCAGGTGAAAGCAGAAAATAGGTTACGGACTCATTTTTCTTTAAATAATAGGGCTTAACACTTCTCCTAAGCTTCTCTCCAGTTTTTGGTTTTCCTTTCTTCCTCCGCTTAAAAACCTCAAACAATTCTCTTTGCTGTTTTATAAGCCATCTCTGACTTGGGGTAAGTTTCTTACTTTCCTTTTCTGGAAGAAAATTTGTCAATTGCTTCAGCGTGCCTGTTTCGAGGTTTAAAAGAAAAAGATTATTATCCTTCTTAAAATATATTTTCTTTGAATCACGAGTAAAATGAGGAAAGGATTCATAACTTGGGGCAGGAGTCTGAATGATACAGTAAATTTTATCTCTTTCTAAATCATATATGTAAATATCTCCATTTTTCGAAAAAACTATTTTCTTTCCATCAGGGGAAAATTCTCCTCTAAGTATTGCCTCTCCTTTTAATTCATCCTTTACCCTGACAGGCTCTCCACCTTTTTTTGATATATAATAAATTCCTTCCTCTTCCTTATCCGGTTCTTTCCATCTGAAATAGACTCTTGAGCTGTCAGGAAGCCATCTTATATTAGAAGGAGAAGTTCCCACTAATTTGGGTCCCTCCATAATATTATCAATCGTTAATTCAAATTTCTCTGATTTCTCAGCTGAAGATAAGTTAAATGCAAAAAGCAGAATTATAATAAAAACTGAAATTCTCAAATAAGATGTTTTCATTTTTAAAATCCTCCTGAGGATTTTTATCTTTTAAATAAATTCTTGACTACAAACCATACATTTTCTTTTCTTTCTCTTAATCTCCTGTAAAAATAAGGAAGCCAATGCGTGCCAAATGGTATATAAATTCTGATATTATACCCTTCCTTTGCTAATCTTTCCTGAGTTTTTGTTCTTATTCCATAAAGCATCTGAAATTCAAACTTGTCATTTGAAATACCCTTTTCTTTAACAAAATTTTTTGTCCAATCAATTAAATAATCATCATGTGTGGCTATTGCAGGGTAATTGCCATTTGAGAAGAGCATTTCTGCCAATTTGATAAAATTCTTGCGAATGTCCTTCATCTTCTTGTAAGCAATTGTAGGAGGTTCTTTATATGCTCCCTTACATAAACGAACTCTTGCTTTTATTTTATTAAGGCCCTCAATGTCCTTTTCACTTCTAAAGAGGTAAGCTTGGATTACAATTCCCACTGAATCATTAAATTCTTTATGAAGGCGATAAAAAATATCCAGGGTTCTCTGGGTATAATCTGAACCCTCCATATCAATTCTGACAAAATTATTGTATTCTCTTGCCTTTCCAACAATCTTAACCATATTTTGATAGCAATATTCATCATCTATATCCAGTCCCATCTGAGTTAATTTTAGAGAAACATGAGATTTAACTCCTGCCTCATTAATGGTATCAAGAAGGTCTAAATAAGCCTGAACAGCTCTATCTGCTTCTTCTTTGTTTGTAACATTTTCTCCAAGAACATCAAGAGTTCCTGTTATATTCTTTTCATTAAGCTTTTTTACAACTTTCATTGCTTCATCGGGAGTTTCTCCCGCAACAAAAGCACTTGCTAATTTTGTTAATAATCTCATTTTAGACCTCCTTCTATTTCTTGGACTTTATAATTTGGCTTTTGGAATTTTTTATTACACATCCAAATATTTTTCCCTTTCCCACTCATGAACAGTCACACAGAACTCCTTCCACTCTTTTGTTTTGAGTTCAATATACTTCTTACAAAATTCTTCGCCCAGGATATTTTTAATATATTCATCCTTGCTGAATTCTTCGAGAGCTTCACCAAGACTCCCGGGAAGAATCCCGATTCCTTTACTTTCTCTTTCCACCTCACTCATTTTATAAATATCCTCCTCAACCGGCTCTGGGACTTCTAAATTGTTTTTTATGCCATCCAGACCTGCAGCCAAAATTCCTGCAAATGCCAGATAAAAATTGCATGAGCCATCTGTTGGTCTGTATTCCAATCTTGTTTTTAGTTCTCTCCCGGGTGGAACCCTTACAAGAACTGAACGGTTATATTTTGCCCATGAAATATATACTGGAGCTTCCCATCCAGGAACTAATCTTTTATAAGAATTAACAGAAGGATTTGTTAGAGCTGTTAAAGCCTTTGCGTGTTTTAAAATTCCTGCAATAAAACTTAAAGCTAATTTACTTAAGCCGTAATCATTGGTTGGGGCGTAAAATAAATTCTTTCTTTTTTCTTCGTCAATTAAACTTAGATGCGTATGTAACCCTGCTCCGTACTGTCCATGAAAGGGTTTGGGCATAAAGGATGCAATTAGCCCCCTCTTTGATGCAAGAAATTTTATAATGAATTTAACAAGATATATCGTATCAGCCATATTAAGAGCATCTGAATATTTTAAATTAAATTCGGATTTTCCGGGTGGAACTTCGTGATGATGTTTCTCTACAATTATATTCATACTTTCTAAATTTTTAATAATTTCAAGTCTGAGTTCAGCACCCAGATCAGTTGGAGGGGTGTCGAGATAACCTCCTTTATCAAGTAGGTATAGTCTTCCATTTTCGTCTCTTTTCAAGAGAAAAAATTCAATTTCGCTTGATGAAAAATATCCAGTTGAATTTCCAAGCATTTTTTTTGCTATTTGTACTGTTTTTTTTAAAACAAATCTTGGGTCAAATTCAAAAGGATTGTTTGAGTCAGGTTGATAAATATCACAGACAACTCTCGCTGTTTTCAGAGGGAATAACCCTTCGGGTAAAATAACAAACGTTTTAAGATCAGGAACGAGTTTCAAATCGCTCTTACTTATATCAACCATATGAACTGATGAACCATCAATATGTATTCCTTCCTGACTCGCCTTTGTAAAAAGTTCAGCCGGAACCCAGAGGGAATGTAATTTTCCAGTTATATCCACAAATTGAAGTATTACCTGTTTTATTTTTTCTTTCTCTATTTTCTCTTCGATTTTTGCCATTTTAGACCCCCTTGATTTAAAGATTGATAACTATTTCATTCTTTTTTGAACTCAATAAATCTGTTATCAGACTTGCTCTGCAATTTTCTTTCAGTAATTCAGCCAACTCATCTTTTGCTTCCTTAATTAATGATTCAGGAACTATATCCGCCCCATCCACATTTATTACTATTTTTTTAGTGTTTTCAGTAATTTTAGAAAAATCTCCATTTCTCCAGTTCCATTTTCTGCACATGACATTTAATGTTTTATCATCATAATAAATGACCTCTCCTGGTTCTGGATTCTCTTCCTGGTGCGAGCCAAGTGGCACAAAAATTTCATTCCCCTTTGCAAAACCGAGGCAGAGATTCCCTTCTATTTTCCCCACATCGTCACCACCACATGGAATTAAATATTTCAGTGAAATGTAATTGAACAATGCAACAACTGAATTTATGAAGGGAATCTTTTTCCCCTTTTCTACTCTTTTTAAAAGAGCTTTAATTGAAGGAGGAAATTTATTAGGATTCGACCCAAATTTTCTATGGATTTCATCCCATGCTTTAACATAATTATGCTCGAGATTCTGCTGTGAAGCTCTTCTATCTATTTCTTCATTTAAAAATCTTTCTATTTTTTCATTTACAAATGAATTTTCAATATCACTTATTAAAATCAGTCCTCTTTTAAAACCGGGAAATTTCAAAAATATATCTTTTTCTATAATTATTTTTCTCATTTTATCTTTCCCGGTTGCATGTCTTTATAAAAAAAGTTAATTTCCCATTCTGCTGTGGTCACACTATCTGAACCATGAACTGCATTTCGTTCAACTGAAAAACCAAATTCATGCCTTATAGTCCCCGGCTCAGCAAGCGCAGGGTCTGTAACTCCCATAACCTTCCTCCAGTGAGATATAGCATTTTCTCTTTCTAAAATCATAACCACAATTTCTCCTGAGGACATAAAATCCGTTAAGCTTTCGTAAAAACTTTTATCTTTATGAACTATGTAAAAGGCTTTTGCTTCTTCCTTAGTTAAATGCAACATTTTAAGCCCCAAAATTTTAAATCCCTCTTCCTCAATTCTCTGAATTATTTTCCCTATTACCTTTTTCTTTACAGCGTCTGGTTTAATAATTGCTAATGTTCTCTCCACCATGTTTACCTCCATTAAATCACCATTCATATACCTTAATTTCCTCTCTCAGTCAACTAAAAAAGAAAAAGAAAACATGTTATTATATCAATGAAATTAAAAAATGTTTAATCCAGAAGAAAAAATTAAAAAAATTGAGAAAACACTTCATGTTTTGTCCGAAAACGAAAAAAACTGCCAGCTGTGTCCACGCTCCTGTAAAGTAAATAGAATAAAAGGAAAAGGGGGATTTTGTAAAACAGGAAATAAAGCTATAATCGCTCATTATGGTCTACACTTTGGAGAGGAACCTCCTTTAAGTGGCTATTATGATTTTTATTCGCAAGCTTTGCATGATAAAGGGAAAGGTTCTGGCACTATATTCTTCACGGGGTGCAATTTAAAATGTGTTTTTTGTCAAAACTATCAAATCAGTTGGGAAATGAGAGGAAAAGAGGTTACTGATGATGAATTAGCAGACATAATGCTCTCTATACAGAATAAAAATGCTCTTAATATAAATCTTGTCTCCCCAACCCATTTAATTATTCCTATACTAAGAGCTCTAAAAATTGCATATGCTAAAGGACTCTCCATCCCGGTAATTTATAATTCAAATGGTTATGAATCTCCATATGTTATAAAAAATCTTGATGGAATTATAGATATTTATCTACCTGATTTAAAATATTTTGATTCTACTACATCCAAAAAATTCTCTCATGCTTCTGACTATTTCAAAATCGCCTCTGGAGTAATAAAAGAAATGTATTATCAGGTAGGAGAATTAAAATTTAATAAAAATGGTATTGCTACTAAGGGCTTAATAATCAGACATCTTATATTACCAGGATATATAAAAGAAACCTTCAAAATTTTGGAATGGATTTCAAGAAATTTCCCTAAAAAAATCTGGCTAAGCATTATGAGTCAATATAAACCTTGTTTTAAAGCCAGCGGTTCAATTGCGAGAAAACTGAATAAAAAAGAATACGAATCGGTTATTGCAAAAGTAGAAGAACTTGGATTTGAAAATGTCTTTATTCAATCAGAATCTTTTGAAGATGGCGAACATCTTGTCCCTGATTTTACAAAAGAAGAACCCTTCCCCTGGTCTAAAAAACAGGAAGACTGAGCTAATTAAATATTTCTCTCACACAAACTTATTATCTTACATTCATTACACTTTGGATTAATTGGTCTACATATTTTTTGACCATGTACCACAAATAGCTTGTTTATAAGAGCCCAATATTTAACAGGGACAATTTTGCTTAATTCATACTCTGTCTGTTCCGGGCTTTTACTCTTAACCAAGCCAAGTCTATTAGAAATTCGATGAACATGAGTATCAACAACAATAGCAGGTTTATTAAATGCAAAAGCCAATACAGCATTAGCAGTTTTTCTCCCTACTCCCTTAAATTTCAATAATTCTTCCCTCTCTTGAGGAACTTTTCCCCCATAATTTTCTACAAGTTGTCTGCTGATTTCTATTATTCTTTTTGTTTTTACCTTGT
>CAZWBN010000011.1:0-20663 GCA_964632095.1 uncultured Clostridia bacterium
TTGACAAAACAATTTTTTTAATTATAATATGAAATCTTATGAGCGAAAGGGAGAGAAAATTAAATAGTTCAATTAGTTCTAAGATTCACCCTCAATTTTACTATTTCTGGTGGTTTATGAGGGTGGGTCTATAGGGATTCTCGCCCTTTCGTGACCCCCTCCTAAGAATTCCCAAGACCCACTAATTCACACAAATGAATTAGTGGGTTTTTTTATTTTGGAGGGGAAAAGGAGGGTAGTATGAAAAAGGTGGAATTAAAACCAGTATGGAAAGAAATTAATGTTGATTCAGAAACTCCTGTTTCAGCCTTTTTGAAATTAAAAAGAATAGGAGCAAAATTCTTACTCGAAAGTGTGGAGAAAGGCGAGAGGCTTGGCAGGTATTCTTTTATTGGAATGAAACCTTTCAGAACCTTGAAAATTCAGAACAAGCATTTAATTGTGGATAATGAAAAAATCTATTTCACCCCTGACAATTTAATTCAAAAACTCAGGGAGATTATTTTTGAATTTAAAACATCTTCGGAGCCTGGTTTTCCTCCTTTTGTGGGAGGCTGGGTTGGTTATATTAGCTATGATGTTATTAAATTTTTCGAATCTCTACCATCACATATAAAATACTCTGAATCTTTTCCCGAGGGAATTCTGTGCCTTGTAAGAAATATTCTGGTTTTTGACCATATAAAACATCGAGCAAAAGTTATCACATTAAAAACTCAGGAGGAAACCGATTTTGAAGCTCTAAAAAGAATAAACCATATTATAAAAAATTTAAATATTTCACTCAGTATCAAAATTGATGAAATTAAAACGAAAGAAATTCCTTCCTTAAGCTTTGATAAGGTTAGATTTAAAAAGAATGTAGAAATAGCAAAGGAATATATACGAGCGGGCGATATATTCCAGGTTGTGCTATCAGAAAGGATTAGTGGGGAAACCCGGTCGCATCCATTCCAGATTTACAGATCATTGAGAGGAATAAACCCCTCTCCATATATGTTCTATCTCGATTTTGATGATTTTCAATTAATTGGCTCCTCACCTGAAACTCTCGTGAAATTAAATGATGGTACAGCATATGTGCATCCGATTGCAGGGACAAGACCTCGAGGAAAGAATATGGATGAGGAAAAAGAATTAGAAAAAGAACTATTTGGAAGTGAAAAAGAAATTGCTGAACATGTAATGCTTGTTGACCTTGCTCGAAATGACCTCGGCAAGGTCTGTCTTCCCCATTCCATTAAAGTCAATGAAAAAATGCATCTTGAGAAATATTCGCATGTAATGCACATTGTTTCTCAGGTGACTGGAAAATTAGCCCCTCAATATGATGCCCTCGACCTCTTCAAGGCAACTTTCCCAGCAGGAACAGTAACAGGTGCTCCAAAAATCAGAGCAATGGAAATAATAGAGGAACTGGAAAAGGTAAAAAGAGGACCCTATGCCGGAGCAGTTGGATACTTTGCTCTAAATGGAAACATGGACATGTGCATAGCTATTAGAATGATAATCTACAAAAAAAGAACATATTACATACAGGCGGGTGCAGGAATAGTTGCGGACTCTGACCCGGAAAGAGAATACAGAGAAATTTTGAATAAAATGCAGGGAGTTTATCAAGCCATAAAATATGCGGAGGAAGTAGGAAGATGATTTTATTAATTGATAACTATGATTCATTTGTTTTTAATCTGGCGCAGATATTTATGGAACTTGGCGAGAAGGTAATTGTAAAAAGAAACGACCAAATTTCTTTGGATGAAGCGATTAAACTCTCTCCCGATTATCTTGTAATCTCTCCTGGGCCTAAAACTCCTTGTGAGGCAGGGCTTTCAAATAAATTGATTGAAGTCTTTTCAGATAAAATCCCTGTTCTCGGCGTCTGTCTTGGACATCAATGCATTGCATATACCTATGGAGGAAAAATCAAAAGAGCTGAAAAGGTAATGCATGGCAAATTATCCAGGATTTATCATGACGGAAAAACAATATATGAAGGTGTTACTAATCCATTTTTAGCAACTCGCTACCACTCTCTTATAGTGGAAGAGGAATCTTTACCCTCGATTTTAGAAATTTCTTCATATACAGAAGAAGGAGAAATAATGGGAATAAGGGTCAAAGGGAAAAAAGTAGAGGGAGTTCAGTTCCATCCAGAGTCATTTCTTACACAGGAAGGGAAGAAAATTCTTAGAAATTTTCTCGAATTGGGAGGTCCAAAATGATCAAAGAAGCAATCCAAAATCTTGTTAATGGAAAGGATTTAAATTCTTTTGAAATGGAACAGGTAATGGATGAAATAATGTCAAACAGGGCAACTCATGCTCAAATTGCTGCTTTTTTAATAGCTTTAAGAATAAAGGGGGAAAGGATAGGAGAAATTACTGGTGCAACAAAGGCTATGCTTAAAAAAGCGGTCAAACTATCTCCAAAAAGTACAAACCTGATTGATTTATGCGGAACAGGAGGAGATGGAAAATCAACCTTTAATGTCTCTACTGTTTCTGCATTTGTTGTAGCTGGCGCAGGTGTTAAGGTTGCAAAACATGGAAATCGCTCCGTATCAAGTAAATGTGGAAGTGCAGATCTATTAGAGGCCTTGGGTATTGATTTAAATCTTTCTCCGGAGAAAATTTCGAAATGCATAGATGAGATAGGATTTGGTTTTCTGTTTGCTCCAAATTTCCATCCAGCGATAAAATATGTCCTACAACCAAGGAGAGAAATTGGTGTTAGAACAATATTTAATATTATAGGGCCCTTAGCAAATCCTCTCAGGGTTAAAAGACAGCTTCTTGGTGTTTATTCGCCTGACCTTCTGTATCCAATTTCAAGCACTTTAAAACTTCTGGGGTCTGAAAGAGCACTGGTAATCCATTCAAAGGATGGACTTGATGAGATCTCTATTTCATCACCAACAAAAGGATATATGGTAACACAAAATAAAATCGAGGAGATTGAAATAAACCCAGAGAAATATAATTTAAAACTTTCACCTATTGAGTCCATCAAGACACAATCATTAAAGGAAAATGTTGAAATTTTTTACAAGGTCTTAAAAGGAGAGAAAGGACCTGAAAGAGATATTGTCCTTTTAAATTCAGGTGCAGCAATTTTCGTTTCAGGCAGAGCTAGTGACATTAAAGAAGGAATAGAGATGGCTCAGGAATCAATTGACTCAGGAAAGGCATATAGATTGTTTATGGAATATCTATCTTTTTCAAGGAAAAATGAATAATTTTTTGGAAAAAATAATAGAGCGCAAAAGGGTTTTGTTGGAAAGGAAGAAGAGAATTCTTCCTTTTTCTGAGTTATATAAAATGATGAAAGATTTTTCATCAGAATCTCCATTTTTAAGGTGTCTTTCCGGCTATTCATCTATAATTGCTGAAATTAAAATTGCTTCACCATCAAAGGGAATTTTTATATCTGAAGATAAAATTGAAGAATTTGGAAAAATCTATCAGAAGTGTGGAGCCTCTGCAATATCAGTCGTTACAGAGGAAAATTATTTTCTTGGAAGTATTGAGAATTTAAAAAGGTTAAGAGGAAAAATTGGAATACCCATATTAAGGAAGGATTTTATCTTTGAAGAATATCAGATTCTTGAATCCCGAATTTATGGCGCAGATGCGATTCTATTAATTCTGAGCATCTTACAAAAAAATCAGCTAAAAAAACTTTTAAATCTAACAAAAGAGTTAAAAATGCATGCTCTCGTAGAGGTTCACAGCAGGGATGAATTAATTGAGGCTCTGGAGGCGGATGCTGAGATTATAGGTGTTAACAACAGAAATCTCAAAAACTTAAAGGTTGATTTGAGAATTTCAATGGAATTAATCCCTTTAATTCCTGACCAAAAAATTAAAATTGTAGAAAGTGGCATCAGAGATGAGAAAGATTTAATTCCTTATAAAAAATTAAATGTTAATGGTTTCCTTATTGGAGAGGCTTTTCTTACCTCTTCTAATCCTTGTGAAAAATTAAAATCTTTTAAAAGGATTTTAAAAGATGACAAGAATTAAAATATGTGGAATCACCAATATTAATGATGCATTTTTAGCTATTGATGAAGGGGCTGATGCACTTGGCTTTATTTTTACAGAAAGTCCAAGAAAAATTTCTCCGAGAAAAGCAAAGGAAATAATAGATAAACTCCCTCCTTTTATTACAAAAGTTGGGGTATTTAAAGACGAGGATTTTTTAACCATTAAAGGAATTATGGATTTCTGCAGATTAGATTTCGTTCAGATTCATGGAAGCAAAAGTGAAAAATATTTAAATCTTCTTTATCCGAAAGTCATAAAGGTTTTTGAATTTAACGATATCAATATATTCATGAAAATTAAAAAATTCTCTCTTCCATTTTTTATGCTTGATTTACCAAAGGAAAGTAAAAATTTTTCTATAGATTTTGGACTGGCAAAAAGGGCGAAAAAATTTGGGAGGGTTATTTTAGCAGGGGGATTAAATCCAGAAAATATAGAGGAGGTCCTTGAGAAAGTATTGCCATACGGAGTTGATGTTTGCAGAGGAGTCGAGGAAAAGGAAGGGATAAAGAGTCCTGAAAAATTAAAAAAATTCATAGAGAGGGTGAGAAAATGGGACATCCAGAAAAAACTGAAAAATTCGGAGTTTATGGAGGAAGATTTGTCCCTGAAACTTTAATGGAAAGTTTAATTGAGCTTGAGAAAAATTATTTTAAATTTAGTAGGGACAGACAATTCATTAAAGATTTAAATTATTATCTTACAAATTATGTGGGACGACCGACTCCTCTCTATTTTGCAGAAAATCTCAGCAGAAAGTATAAATGTCGAATTTATTTAAAACGGGAGGACCTATGCCATACAGGGGCGCATAAAATTAATAACTGCATCGGTCAGGCTCTGCTGGCAAAAAGAATGGGAAAGAAGAGAATAGTGGCTGAAACAGGAGCCGGACAGCATGGAGTTGCAACTGCAACCGCCTGCTCCCTTCTCGGGCTTGAATGTGTAATTTACATGGGAGAAAAGGATTACGAAAGGCAATCACCAAATCAATTAAAAATGAGAATCCTTAGAGCAAAAGTGGTTAAGGTTTCGTCAGGTTCAAAGACTTTAAAGGACGCAATAAATGAAGCCATACGAGATTGGGTAACAAATGTCCGGATTACCCATTATCTGATTGGCTCTGTTGTTGGACCTCATCCCTATCCCCTCATGGTAAGGGATTTTCAGTCAATAATTGGAAAGGAGGTGAAAGATCAAATTTTAAGAATAGAGAAAAAATTACCGGATATTCTAATTGCATGTGTTGGAGGTGGTTCAAATTCAATTGGACTTTTTTATCCATTTATTGAAGAAAAAGAAGTGAGAATGATCGGAGTGGAAGGGGGTGGGAAAGGAAGCAATCCAGGAGAACATTCAGCAACCCTTAATTACGGAACTCCTGGAGTTCTGCATGGTTCCTATTCTTATCTTCTTCAGGATTCAGAAGGTCAAATTCTTCCAACCCATTCAATTTCAGCAGGATTAGACTATCCAGGAGCTGGTCCTGAATTAAGTTACTTAAAGGACATAGGCAGAATTCACTTTGATGTGGTTAAAGATGAGGAAGCGCTTGAAGCTTTTTTTGAAATATCCAGACTTGAAGGCATAATTCCCGCTCTGGAATCCTCGCACGCACTTGCTTACTTAAAAAGAATTTCTCATGAAATAGAGGGGAAGTTAATTGTCATTAATTTATCAGGAAGAGGGGATAAAGATTTAGAAATTGTAAGGAAATTCGTGAAGGAGGAGGGTAAAATTGAGTGAAATAGAGAATAGATTTAAATTAATATTGGATGAAAACAGAAAGGCATTTATACCTTATTTTACTGCATTCTATCCTTCTCCTGAGCTTTTCAGAGAACTAATTAGAACAGCTGACAGAATAGGTGCAGATTTTATAGAAATAGGCATCCCATTTTCTGACCCATTAGCTGATGGAAAAACAATTCAATTCTCCAGTGAATGGGTATTGGAAAGAGGGTTTTCTTTCTCAAGATTGTTGAAGGAATTATACCATCTGAAAAAAGAAATCAAAGCTTCTCTGATTTTAATGTCCTATTTAAATCCTCTTTTAAAAAGAGGACTTGAAAACCTGGCTAATGAGTTAAAAGAATGCGGTGTGAATGGAATAATAATTCCGGATTTACCCCTTGAGGAGAGCGATTATATTAATGAGATTTTTAAATCCAATGACATTGATTTAATCTATCTGGTTGCCCCTACTTCATCCGAGCAAAGAATCATGGAAATTGATAGATTGGCAAGAGGTTTTATCTATCTTGTTTCTATAATAGGAGTTACAGGGGTGAGAGAAAATCTACCTGTTTACTTGAGTAAATATGTAAGAAGGGTAAAAAATTTAACATCAAAACCATTATGCATTGGATTTGGAATTTCCAGTCCCTATCAGGCAAGAAGAATTGCTCAGATTAGTGATGGAGTTATTGTTGGAAGTGCCTTAATGAATCTTATAAAAGAGAACTTAAATGAAAAGAATCTTTTAGATAAATTCCAAAAATTTATACAGGAATTAAGGAGGTCAGTATGAACGAAGAAAAGGGAGTCTGGTTAAGGGGAATTAGAGGAGCAATTAAAGTGGGAAAAAATCAGAGAGAGGAAATCTTAAATGCAACAAAGAAGTTGTTGAAGAATATATTTTACGAAAATCAATTAAAAATTGAGAATATTGTCAGCATATTTTTCACAACCACAGAAGATATAAATGCAGAGTTTCCAGCATATGCAGTGCGAGAAATGGGCTGGAAATATGTACCTGTTTTATGTGCCAGAGAAATAAATGTTCCAAACAGCATGAAAGGAGTAATAAGGGTCCTGGTCCATGCATATACTGATAAAAAACAGAATGAAATAAAGCATCAATATCTGGGTGAAACAATCAAATTTAGACCTGACTTAATGGAGGTTAAAAATGATAATCGTGATGAGAGATAGAGCTTCATTAAAAGAAATTTCAAAGGTTTTAAAAGAAATTAAAAATCTTGGCTTTAAAGCACACCCGATAAAAGGTGGAGAAAAAACAATTATTGGAATAATCGGGAATGGAAGAACAGTGCCACCAGAATACTTTGAGGCATTCCCTGGAGTCGAAAAAGTTGTAAGAATTTTAAAACCTTTCAAGCTCGCAAGTAAAGAATTCAAAAAGGAAAAGAGTCTAATTAAAATTAACGGAATTAATATAGGAGGAAAAGAAATTATAGTTATGGCTGGCCCATGTTCTGTTGAAAGCCGTTCACAAATTTTAGAGACAGCTTATGCAGTTAAAGAAGCAGGAGCGAAAATATTGAGAGGTGGAGCATTTAAACCCCGAACTTCCCCCTATAGTTTCCAGGGCTTAAAAGAAAAAGGTTTGGAGCTACTCCATGAAGCAAAACAGGAGACAGGTTTAGCCATCATAACAGAAGTTATGGCTCCTGAACATGTCAGAATTGTTGGAGAAGTGGCTGATATTCTTCAAATCGGAACAAGAAATATGCAAAATTATGCTCTTTTAGAGGCAGTGGGGAAATATGATAAGCCTGTTTTACTTAAAAGGGGAATGATGTCTACAGTTGAAGAATTACTTATGGCAGCAGAATATATTTTATCCAATGGAAATTATAGGGTTATACTTTGCGAGAGAGGTATTAGAACCTTTGAAAAATATACAAGGAACACGCTGGATTTAACCGCAGTTCCTCTCATAAATCAACTCTCCCATCTTCCTGTTTGTATAGACCCGAGTCATGGAACAGGCAAGAGAAATTTAGTAATCCCAGCTTCAAAAGCAGCGGTAGCAATAGGGGCAGATGCTCTTCTGGTCGAAGTCCATCCCTGCCCTGAGAAAGCTCTAAGTGATGGAGCCCAAAGCCTAACCTTTGATGAGTTTAAAAAACTAATGGATGAAATAAAATCAATTGCAAAGGCAATAAATAGAGAAATCTAATGTTTAGTAAAATGACAACCACTATTGTTGGAATTGGACAAATAGGAGGATCGTTTGCCCTGGCTCTAAAACAAAATAAAATTGGAGAAAAAATTATTGGCGTTGATCTGGAAGAAGTAATATCAAATCCTCTTATAAAAAGAATTGTTGATCTTCCAAGTTCAGACCTCAAAGAATCTATTAGTAAGGCTGATTTCATTTTTTTAGCAACACCAGTTAACACTGTAATTAAACTAATCCCAGAAATTGTTTCTTATATGAAGCCCAGTGCAATCCTTCTAGATTCTGGAAGCACGAAAAGAGAAATTTGTAAAAAAATGAAAGATTTTCCTGAATATATATTAATTGGAGGACATCCTATAACTGGAACTGAAAAAGCTGGCTTTTCCTCTGCAAATCCTTCCCTTTTTAAAAATAAAGTTTTTACTCTCACATTTCCAAATGAAAAAAGTTTAGAAGGTAAAAATTTTGTATATAAAATTCTTGATGGAATAGGCTCTATACCTGTTGAGATTTCTGCCGAGCAACACGATGAATTTCTTTCCCTTACTTCACATTTATCTTACATCCTTGCCTTGGCTTTAACTTTTCTTGCAAAGGAGAAAATAGAGAAATTTCAATTTATTAAAAAATTAATTGGAAATGGATTTTTAAGCACAAGTCGTTTAGCTTTGACAGATGAAGAAATGGGATTCGGAATTTTAAAAACAAATTCAAGAAACATAATTGAAATAATAGAGGAATATATAGAGAAATTAAATTATATAAAAAATCTAATTGAAAGTGATAAAACAAATGAAATAAAAGAGCTTTTAAAACTTCTAAAGGAATTCCAAATAAATTTATTTAAGGTGAGAAAATGAGAGTAAAAGTGAAAAGAAGCAAAGGATTTAAAGGAGAAATTAAAATTCCACCTGATAAATCAATTTCTCATAGAGCATTATTTATTGCTTCGCTTTCTTCAGGTATTTCAGAAATTGAAAATTTATCGTTTGCTCAGGATTGCGTCGCTTCATTGAAATGTCTTGGAAAAATAGGAGTTAAATTTAATATAAGAGCAGATAAAATTAAAGTGGAAGGGAAAGCACTCTATAATTTTAGAGAACCAGATTGTATACTCAATGCTCAAAATTCAGGGACAACTGCTCGTTTTCTAATTGGAATTTTAGCAGGGCAAAAATTCTTCAGTGTTATAGATGGAGATTCATCTTTAAGAAAAAGACCAATGAAAAGAGTCGCTGACCCATTGAGAAGAATGGGCGCATACATTGAAGGAAGGAATAATTCAGAGAATTTACCGATTGCAATAAAAGGAGGAAAATTAAAAGGACTTAAATATGCTCTTCCTATTCCCAGTGCCCAATTGAAATCAGCCTTAATTTTTGCAGGGCTTTTAAGTAAAGAAGGGGTAGAAATTTATGAGCCCATCCCTTCAAGAGACCATACAGAAAGAATGCTTATTCACTTTGGTGCAGATATAAAAAAGAATAATGGCGTTATAAAAGTCACAGGGGGAAAGACTTTCGGTCCTCAAAAAATTACTGTTCCCGGAGACTTTTCATCTTCTTCCTTCTTTTTAGCTTCTGCTCTCATGGTCGAGAATTCAGAAGTCATCATGCCTAATATTTGCTTAAATCCAACAAGAATAGGTTTCATCAGGGTTCTAAAGAAAATGGGTGCAAATCTAAAAGTATTTAATGAAAAAACTTTATGCAATGAACCAACTGGAACAATTTTTGTTTCATCAAGCAGTCTGAAGGGAGTTTCTATTAATTCAAATGAAATACCCACTCTAATAGATGAAATACCTCTTTTAATGCTTTTGGCAACCCAAGCAAAAGGTAAAACTGCCTTAAAAGGTGCAAAGGAGTTAAGAATAAAAGAAACTGATAGATTAAAGTCAATGACTGAAAATTTAAGAAAAATGGGCATTGACATAATAGAAAAAGAAGATGGTTTTGTAATCGAAGGACCTCAAAAACTAAAAGGGGCGAAAGTTTCAAGTTATGGAGACCATCGTATAGCAATGACAATGGCTGTTGCTGGTTTAATAGCTGATGGAATTACAGAAATAGAAGATTTTGAATGTTATGAGGTATCCTTTCCAAATTTCTATACTTTACTTAAAAAATGGTAAAATGAGTAAAAAAATTTTATTTGCTCTACTCGGAAAAAATTTAAGTCATAGTTTTTCACCTTTAATGTTTAATTTTTATTTCAGAAAATTGAATTTAAATTATCATTATTTCCCTATTTCATTACCTGAGGAATCTTTATTAGAGCTTTTGAATAAAGCAAGAAATTCCTCCATTCTTGGAATGAATGTAACGATACCATATAAAGAAAAAATTATTCCTTTATTGGATGAACTTGATTCAGTTTCAAATAAAATTCGTGCAGTAAATGTAATCAAGAATAAAAATGGAAGACTAATTGGATATAATACAGATTTCAGTGGTTTTAAAAGGGCTCTGGAAAAATACAATTTTCTTGATTTGAAAAGAGCAGTGATACTTGGAGCTGGAGGAGCTGGGAGAAGCGTTATTTACTCTCTCTATACATTAAATTTTGAAAAAATTGTTTTTTTCTCCCGAACTTGGCAAAGAATTAATGAGATTGAAAGTAATTTTTCCTTTATAAATGGTTTAAAAGGATATTTATGGGATATAAGAAAAATTAGAAAGGAAATTATGGAATCAGATGTTTTAATCAATGCAACCCCGGTTGGTATGTCCCCCTTTTTGAATGCAAGTCCCATTGAAATAGATTTCCCATTAAAAGAGAATTTCCTTGCTTTTGATTTGATTTATAACCCGAAATTAACAAAACTTCTCAAAATGGCAAGCGAGAAAGGCTCTTTTATTGAAAATGGAATAGATATGTTAATTTTTCAAGCAGTTGAGGGTTTAAAAATATGGCTGGAAAAGAAAATTAATGAAGAATTATTTATAAAAACCTGTGGGGAGGTTATAAATGCTTCGATTTCTAACAGCAGGTGAATCACATGGAAAGGCATTAATTGGTATAATTGAGGGAATGGTTGCAGGACTTGAGATTAAGGAGGAAGAGATAAATAAAGAATTGAATTTTAGAAAAAGAGTTTTTGGGAGGAGTTCAAGGGCTTTTGAAGAAGAAGATAAAATTGAAATTATTTCAGGGGTTATTGATGGAAAGACTATAGGCTCTCCTATATGCTTAAAACTTAATAACAAGGAAATAAAAATTGGAAATGAAAGTGTGCCCAGACCAGGTCATGCGGACCTTGCTGGTGCAATTAAGTACAATTTTAAAAATATTCATTTAGTTGCTGAAAGAGCGAGTGCAAGAGAAACTGCAATGAGAGTTGCAATAGGGACAATTGCAAAAAAATTCCTCTCAGAATTCGGTATTGACTTTTTCTCTCATACTTTGATGATTGGAGAAGTGAAATCTTCTGTAAAATTGAATGATTTCAATGAAGAATTGAAAAGAAAAAGAGCTGCTTCCGAGTTATATTGTTTGGATGAAAAGGCGTCTCAGAAAATGAAAGAAAAAATAAATAGCGCTGCACAAAATGGAGATACACTTGGAGGAGTAAGCGAGATTTTAATAAAAGGTTTACCTCCAGGAATAGGTTCATATGTCCATTATGATAAAAGGTTGGACTACAGATTGGCAGGGGCATTGATGAGCATTCCCTCTGTTAAGGCAGTTGAAATAGGTGAAGGAATTCTCGGTAGTCAAAGTAGAGGTTCAGAATTTCATGATCCTCTTAGGCATAATGGGAAAATACTTAGAAAAACAAATAAAAGCGGAGGAATAGAAGGTGGAGTGTCAAATGGAGAAACAATAATCCTGCGACTTTATGTCAAACCTGTTCCAACCTTAAAAAATCCACTCCCTTCTTTTGACATTGTAACAAAAAAATTTAAAAAAGCTCCATATTATAGAAGTGATGTATGCGTTGTGCCTTCAATTGGAATAATTGGAGAAGCAATAAGTGCCTGGGAAATTGCATGTCTTTTCCTTGAAAAATTTGGAGGTGACACCTTAATTGAGGTGAAAAGAAATTTTAACATTTATAATTCAAATTTAAGATTGTTCGAACTAAAATGAAAATTGTAATTACTGGAATCCCTGGTTCTGGAAAAACAACAGTCGGAAAGTTACTCTCAAGGATTTTAAAATTAAAATTTATTGACATGGACGAATATATTGAGCAAAAGACAAAATTGAAAATAAATGAAATCTTTTTAAATTACGGTGAGGCATATTTCCGTGATATGGAGAGAAAAGCCTGTAAAGAACTATCAGGATTAGATAATTGCGTAATTTCAACTGGAGGGAAAACACTTTTATTTAAAGAAAACATAAATCAATTTTACTCTTCTATTATTATCACTCTTTTGTCAAAGCCAGAAAATTTAATTAAAAGACTCGATGCAGAATATAAAACTCGCCCCCTTTTATCCTCCAACCCGGTAAAATCAATTTTAAAATTGTATAAGGAAAGAATACCCATTTATCAAAAATTCCCCAATAAAGTAGAAACGGATGATTTAAATCCTGAAGAGGTTGTAAAAAAGATATTAATTGATATACTAAGTGGAAGAGAGAAAATAATCCAAACTGAAATTAATAATAAAAATTCCTCAATCTTCATTAAAAAAGGACTTTCTGATAATTTAAGCTACTATATTCATAGAATTTATAAAGGGTCTGAGATTTTTGTACTTATGGATAAAAAAATTTCCAACTTATATGGAAAGAAAATCCTGGAAAACTTAAAGAAAAATGGCTTAAATCCAAAGGTTTATATAATAACCTCAAGTGAAAGAATCAAAAATTTAAATATTGCAAAAAGAATTTATTCCTGGCTCATGAGCGAAAGGGCTGATCGTTCCTCTCTTTTTATATCCATAGGAGGTGGTATTATAAGCGACCTTGGGGGCTTTATTGCTTCAACCTATCACAGAGGGATTAAACTCATTAATATTCCAACAACCCTTTTGTCTCAAATAGATGCAAGCATAGGAGGGAAAAATGGAGTAAATTTCAGTAGAGCTAAAAATCAAATTGGAACAATTTATTTCCCCGAAGCAATTCTGATTGATCCCTTATTTCTGATATCTTTAGAAAAATCATACATCAAAGAAGGGCTTGTTGAAGCTTTAAAAGCTGGAATTATAGGAGACCCAGAATTGTTCAAACTCATAAAAAATCATTGCTTTGAATTATTGCTTAAAGATTTAAATTTATTAGAAGAATTAATATGCAGAGCTATTCATGTAAAATTATCAATTGTGAGGAAAGATGCTTATGAAAAAAATCTAAGAAGGTTTTTAAATTTAGGTCATACTTTTGCACATGCATTAGAAAGTTATTTTAATTATAAAATTTCTCATGGCAAAGCTGTTGGATTAGGACTTATTTCTGCTTTTAAGTTAGGAGTTTTATTAAATATTTGCTCTGAACATCATTTATTAGAAATTAAAAAAATATTAAATAATATTGGTTTACCTATTAAGATTAAGACATTTAATATTCTAAAATTAATCTCATTAATGCATTATGATAAGAAAAGAGAGGGAAAAAAGATTTCTTTCATAATTCCAAGAGATATAGGAAAGGTTGAAATCAAAAATAATATTTCTATGGAATATATTAAGAAATGTTTAAAGGAAATCGTAACATGAAAAAGAAAATTTTAATAATTAATGGTCCAAATTTAAATTTATTGGGAGAAAGAGAAATTGATATATATGGAAAAATCACTCTACGCCAGATTAAGAGAAAATTAGAGGATTATGCAAGGGAGAAGAATGCTGAAATAGAATTTTTTCAGTCAAATTATGAAGGGGAAATAATAGAAAAAATCCAGCAAGCAAGGAAAAAATTTCATGGAATTATTATAAATCCAGCAGCACTCTCTTATACTTCCTATTCAATCTTAGATGCAATAAAAGCCGTGAATATTCCTTGTATAGAAGTTCATCTCTCCAATATTTTTGCGAGAGAGAATTTTCGGAAAAATACCATTACAGCATCAGCTTGCAAGGGACTTATTACTGGTTTTGGTTGGAAAAGCTATCTTTTGGCTTTGGTTTATTTGCTTTCATAAAATTACTTCAGAGTATATTTTATAAAATCAATTCTTATGAGCGCTTGAGCCATATTTTAAAACATCCTCAATAAATTTATCCTCAGGTTGAACTCCAACTGTAATCGAATTAACATCATTATTTATCACTTGTTGAGGAACAGACATAACATTAAATTTTACTGATAATTCCATATTCTCGCTTGCTTCGATACATTCCGCAGTAACCTTACCTTTTGACTCAATTGCAATTTGATTTGCTAAAATAACAGACTGAGGACAATAGGGACAGGTTGGGGTAACAAAAACACGAATTAAAACATCTTTATCTATATTTTTTAATTTTTTCTTATTTTCTTCCTTTAGATTTGTTTTTCCCTGGGAAATAAGGGAAATTGTTTCTATGAAGGAACCAGCTTCCATTCCCAATGGTGCACCATTAAAAATTATCCGATAACCTAAGTCATTGCCTATTAGAATAGTGGGAGATGTCTTTAAACCTAATTTTTTAGCTAATTCATCTTCCAGATTTAGAAATTCGGGTTTAACTCTTGCGTCAATAGAGGCTAATTCTTTTACAAAATTTTTCGTAAATTCAGCATATCTCGGGTCTTCATCCTTTAAGGTTATTTCACGAGTGAACACCTTTATATCCACTTCATCTTTCAACTCTTTTTTAAACTTCTCCTCAAGTTTTTTATAAGTTTGGGAATCAATTATTTGATTCATTATACAACCTCCTCAATTTTTTACATATTTTGAAAATATTTCGAAGAAATTCTCGATTTCTCCGAAATCTTCTTTTTCTTTGCTTATTTTATCTATGCACATTTTTAAATAATTTTCTAAAATTATTATTCCTATTTTATTCATTGCTGAACGAATGGATGCAATCTGAATTAATATTTCATTGCAATTCCTTCCCTCTTCTATCATTTTAGCGACACCTTTAATTTGCCCTTCGACCCTCTTTAATCTTGCTATTAAATCTTCTTTCATCTTTTCGTAATACCCTCGGGGGGCAAGGTATATATTACCATATTAATTCGTGTATGTCAAATTTTAATTTTTAAAATATCTTGACTTCTTACCATAATGAAGTAAGATATAACTAAATTTAAAATAAATTTTAGGAGGAATCTATGGGGCCGAAAGAGGTTCTAAAATTAATTGAGGAAAAAAACATTGAAATTGTGGATTTAAAATTTATGGATTTTCTGGGTTCATGGCAGCATTGTTCCTATCCCGTTCATGAATTAACTGAGGAAAGTTTTGAAGAGGGTTTTGGATTTGATGGTTCCTCAATAAAAGGATGGACCAGAATTCATGAGAGTGACATGCTTGTTATACCTGACCCGAATACTGCTTTTGTAGACCCGTTTGCCTCAATTCCAACTCTTCATATTATCGGAGATATCTATGACCCGATTACAAAGCAGCCTTTTTCTCGAGACCCCCGATACATTGCTAAAAAAGCAGAGAATTTTCTTAAATACACAGGTATAGCTGATGAGGCTCTTTTTGGTGCTGAGGCGGAATTCTTTGTTTTCTCAGATGTCAGTTTTGATATGGGAGAAAACTATGCATTCTATTATGTGGATTCAGATGAGGGTTTTTGGAATACAGGAAGAGAAGAGAATCCAAATTTAGATTATAAAATAAAGTTGAAGGGAGGATATTTTGTTACTCCTCCATCAGACATCTTATTTGATATAAGAAATGAAATGGTAAAAATTCTTGAAGAATGCGGTATTCCTGTTGAAGCTCATCATCATGAAGTTGCTACAGGAGGACAAATGGAAATAGATATAAAATATGCGAACTTAACAAAAGTAGCAGATAATCTTATGGCATACAAGTATATAATAAAAAATGTAGCTCATAATTATGACTTAACTGTAACATTTATGCCAAAGCCTATATACGGAGATAATGGCTCGGGTATGCATACTCATCAGAGTCTATGGAAAGGGGGTAAACCTCTCTTTGCAGGAAATAAATATGCAGGTTTAAGTGACCTCGCTCTTTACTATATTGGAGGGCTTCTCAAACATGCGCCGGCTTTGGCTGCTTTTTGTTCACCAACAATTAATTCTTTTAAAAGACTGGTTCCAGGTTTTGAAGCTCCTGTGAATCTTGCTTATTCCAGAAGAAATAGAAGTGCTGCTATCAGAATTCCAATGTATTCACCAAAGCCTCGTCAGAAAAGAATTGAATACAGACCTCCTGACCCAACCGCAAACCCTTATTTAGCTTTTGCAGCTATGTTAATGGCTGGAATTGATGGAATTGAAAACAAAATTGATCCAGGTCCTCCTCTTGATAAAGATATTTATGACATGGAGCCAGAAGAATTAAAAGATGTGCCGAAATTACCTGGAAGTTTAGAAGAAGCCCTTGATGCTCTTGAAAAAGACTATCAATTTCTTCTCAAAGGCGATGTTTTTACCGAAGATGTTATTAAAATGTGGATTGAGTTAAAGAGAAAAGAGATTGAAGAATATAGATTAAGACCACATCCATACGAATTTTTGCTTTATTTTAATGCTTAGATGATCGATTCCCTTTTCCCAGCTCAATTATTTAGAAATCCAGAATTAGCAGAGAAGAACTGGAAAAGTTTAAGTAAGTTAGTATCAAATAAAAAAGATTTCCTTGAAAATTTTAAAAAACAATTACATTTATCTCCTGACCCTGATTTAGCTTTAAATAATTTTGAAAAACTTTCTCGGTCTTTGCATCCTTCTTTTTTTATTAAAGAAATTAGTGAAGACTCCTTTTTCATTTCAAATATTTTAACCCTTTTCTCCTATAGCCATTACTTTTTTGAAGTTTTAAAAGGAAACGAAGAAGACCTTCTTTGGCTAAAGGAGCAGGATTTTACAAAATTAAAATCTAAAGAGGATTTAAAAGAAGAACTTTCCCGGTATCTATTTTCTCATTACTCAGAGGACTATGTTCTTCTTCTAAATAAATTTCAAAAAAGGGAATTAGCAAGGATAACTTTACGAGACCTGCTTCATTACGGAGGATTGAGTGAGGTCACCCTTGAACTCAGTCAATTAGCAGATGTGCTTATAGAAAATGTTTTAACTTATTGTGAGCAGAATCTTATTAAAATTTATGGTTTCCCCCAATACTATGATTCAACCGGAAAATTAGAACAGGCTAAATTCACTATTATTGGACTTGGTAAATTGGGAGGAGAAGAACTGAATTATTCTTCTGATATTGACCTTATTTTTATCTACACTTCAGAGGGTCAAACATCAGGTCAAAAAATTATTTCTACTTCTATTATAGAAAATTATGAATTTTTCTCTAAATTAGCATCCGAAATCATTAAAACAATCTCAACCCATACAGAAAGAGGTGCTTTATACAGAGTAGACTTAAGACTTAGACCAAATGGCAGAGCAGGAGAGTTAGTTTCCTCCCTTGAAAAGGCTATTAATTACTATTCAAATTGGGCATCTACATGGGAAAAACAATCTCTAATAAAGGCAAGAGTATGTGCTGGGGATGAGGAGCTTGGGGAAAATTTTCTAAAGGAAATAGAACCAATTATTTATAAAGGAGGAAAGAGGAGAAAGACTTTCTTAGAAATTAAAAAAACAAAGGACCAAATAGACCTTAACTTAAGAAAAAGTGGTAGAACCTATCTTGATATAAAATTGGGCTACGGAGGAATAAGAGAAATAGAATTTTTGATACAAGCCCTTCAGCTTTTTTATGGAATGGATGACAAATGGATCAGAGAGAAAAATTCTTTGTTAGCTTTAACCAAACTTTATGATAAAGGGTATATTAATTTGAACGATTATAAATTCTTAACACGTGCTTATTCATTTCTGAGAAGAATCGAACATGTTCTTCAAATTTATCAAAATCTTCAGACTCATTGCCTTCCAATTAAAGAGGATGAGCTTTTAATACTCAGTAAAAAGTTAAATTTTGATTCAATAGAAGAATTTCTCCATGAATTAAATGAAATACGAGATAATGTGAGAGCTATTTATGATTCTTATTTTTTTGAGTTTTCTCAAGAACATCTTCTTCCAGAAATAGAGGAGAAGGAAAAAAAACTCAAACCAAAAAGATTAGCTCATTTGTTTTTTGAGAAAGTGAAAATAGAAGAAAAGAAAGATTTATTTTTGAAAATAATTTCTTATTTAAAAAATTTCCCTAATTCAAAGAGAGGATTGAAAAACTTTGAGAATTTTGTTGAATTTAGTTCTTCAGAGAGAATTAATAAATTATTGAAGAATCAATCTTTTCTCCCCTCCTTTTTAAAACTAATTGGCGCAAGCGATCTTCTTGCACAATTAATTTTTAGAGTTAAAGATTTTTCCTTTCTCACAGAAGGAATACCCGAAAATTATTATGAATACCTGTCTAAAGAAATCAGCCGTGGAAAAACATTTTCACAAAAAATGAATTTAGCAAGGATTTATCAACAGAGAGAATATATAAAATTAGGATTGGAAGAGATTGAGAATAAGATAAATTTTATTGAGGTGTTTAAAAAATTAACGGAACTCGCTGAATCCATGGTTAAAATCTCCTTTGAAATCTCCTTGGATGAACTTCGGGGAGAAAAACCCAAGTTTGCAATTATAGGTCTTGGAAATATGGGAATAAAAGAACTCGATTTCCGCTCAGACCTTGATTTGATTTTCCTGTATAAAGGAAAGACTGCTTATATACCTGAAGGGATTAATAAAATAGCGAGAAATATAGTTGCATTTCTATCCAATTATACAAAGGAAGGAATTCTTTACCCAGTGGATTTAAGACTTCGCCCAACTGGAAAAGCTGGCGAATTAGTTCAAACTGCCGACTATTTAAGATATTATTTTCATCAAGAGGCAAGCCTGTGGGAGGAACAGGCTTTTTTGAAAGCCCGTTTCATTGCTGGTGATAAGAAATTTGGTAATGATGTAATAAAAGAAATTAAACAAATGATTTTGTCAAAGGAGGAAAGAGAGTTCGGGAGTAATATTGTCAAAATGCGTCAAAAAATTGAAGAAAAGGCAGACCATCCTTATGATTTTAAAAATGCATCCGGTGGACTCATGGATATTTATTTTATTCTCGATTATTTGATATTGAAAGGAATTATATCCATGGATGGAGAATATAATATTAAAAGTTTGTTTCAGGAAATCGAGAAAAAAAATTTCTTAATGGATGAGGAGAAAAAAGATTTAATTAAAAGTTATTATTTTTTAAAAAAATTAGAACATAAATTGTGTATTTTACTTGATAAAAATATTTCCTATTTTCCAAAAGGAGAAATAAATGGGAAAGAATTAGCTGGAGATTTTGGTTATCCCTTAAATGCTGGAACTCGGCTGATTTTAAAAGATTTAAAAAAATGTAAGAATAAAATCAGAGAAATTTTCAAAAAAATCCTTATTTAGAATTTTTATTCAAATGCTCTGAAATTATTTTTTTTGCTCTTTCATAATCCTCTTCATTAACAAAAATTTTCAATTCTCCAAGCCCATCTACAGAAAACGGATGGACACTTTGAACAACATGAGAGCGAAAAAGACATTTAATTCCATAACTCTGCAACAGGCTTTTTATAACTTCAGCCTCTGCCATACCCCATACTGAACATACCTGTTTCAATTTATCATCTTTTCTCATGGTCGGTGGTAATTTTAAAATTATCGCAAAGAAATGTCAATTTATTTATAAATTATCTTGACATATTAGGAGGTTATTGCAATAATTCAAATCTAAACACTTTTTAAAATTTAGTGGAGGAGAGGTAAAATGGAAAAGAAACATAGTTCAATTGGTCATCATTATATAGTAGAAGCCTCAGGTTGCGACCCAAAAATTATTGGTTGCATTGAAAAAATGCAACAAATTTTAGTTCGAGCAGCTGAGAAAGCAGGAGCTCAGGTCTGGTCTATTTCCTTTAATAGATTCCCACCAAATGGAGTGAGTGGAGTTATAGTGATTTCCGAATCTCATATTTCTACTCATACATGGCCTGAACTGGGTTATGTGGCTTTAGATATTTATACCTGTGGAGAAAGTGTTGACCCTGAGGAAGCTGTAGAATATGCAGTGCAGGAATTTAAAGCTTCAGTTTCTCATATCACAGAAATTACAAGAGGGATTGATGAAGGGGATAGAATTTTCTATCATAGCTTTGTAACATGGGAAGAGGATATTGAAGTTGGGGAGGTAGAAGGGATTAAGAAATTAAAAAAAAATAAAATAAATGCTTGTTGAATTCAGTATAATCCCGATAGGAAAAGGAGAGTCTCTCTCTGAATATATTGCAAAAATAATTGATATAGTGGATAAAAGTGGACTTCCATATAAACTTACACCAATGGGAACAATTGTGGAGGGAGAATGGGATGATGTAATGGAATTGATAAAAGAATGCCATTTTAAAATGAAGGAATATTGCAACCGCATTTATACAAAAATTACAATTGACGATAGAAAAGGAGCAAAAGATAGGCTTGAAGGAAAAGTTCGGATAATTGAGGAAATACTTGGTAAAGAAGTTCCAAAATAATTTTCTTTAAAGTCGTTCGGTAATATGTCAATGGACATATTAAGGGAATAATAGATGTTATGC
>CAZWBN010000012.1:0-1129 GCA_964632095.1 uncultured Clostridia bacterium
TGTTTAATTGCAGAGAATACTTTTAATTCATGTCCTAATTTCACCCATTCTCTTCCAATCAATTCTGCATGAATAGATGGTCCATTCGCAGCATTCCAGAGTGTCATCATCCCTATTTTCATTTCGCTGATTAAAGGATATAAATATTCGATTCTTGTGTCAAGAAATGTATTATAATTAAAATTAAATTGTAGTTAAATTAAAGGAGGAGGAAAAAATGTGGGATTTTGAAGATTTCGGGGAAGATTTTGGAATTAGAATTGGTCCAATGGGAATTAGCATGCACGGGTTAGGGAGATTTATTAAATATTCTCGAACCTCAGACACTCATATTCTTCGAATCAAAATTGACCCTGAAATTAAAAAAGAAGAAATTAAAGTTAGACTTGTTAAGCCTGGCTTAATTGAAATTGAATGGCCAAGAAAAATAAAAGGAGAAGAAATCCCTGTTGAATAGAAAACTTATTTTAGAATATAAGAAACCTTTAATTAAAGGAAAATTTATCTCCCGATTAAATAAGTTTACTCTTTTAGTTGAATTCCACAACTCAGAAAAGGAAAGGGTTTATTTAGCAAATCCTGGAAAGTTGAGTACTGTTTTAGAAGCGGGGAGAGAAATATTATGCACATTTGAAAAATCAGTGAATAGAAAGACAAGTTACAACGCATTCGCAATTAAAATAAATGATTTTTATGCAACAGTGAATTCAAACTTTGCAAATGAAATATTTAAAAATATCATAAATAAAAAGATTATGACTGAGTTCAAAGATTTTTACATCGAAGGAAAGGAAAAGAAAATTTCCGGGTATGGGAGAATAGATTTTGTATTGAAAAATTCAAAGGGGAAAGAATTACTGGTTGAAGTAAAATCATGCACACATATTGAAAATGGAGTGGCAAAATTTCCTGACAGACCAACTGAAAGAGGAAAAAGGCATTTAAAAGCACTTATTGAAATGAAAAAAATGGGCATAGAATCAATTATTGTTTTTATTGTCCAGAGGCCGGATGCGACCTTGTTCGAACCTTTCAGGGAAATAGATTCTGAATTTTCAGATTTACTGGAAGAAGTTTACAGAAAAGGGGTACGGATAAAAGCCATTTCAACTGAATTTGTTCCACCTGA
>CAZWBN010000012.1:1229-11424 GCA_964632095.1 uncultured Clostridia bacterium
AGAAATCCAAGCCCCAAGAGAATTGCAAGAATACTTATTCCATATGAATAGATAAAATCAGGGAAATAAATTGAGCCAATTCCACCTATAATGAAGGCTAAACCAAGAAGAATTAGAAAATAACCTGAAAGAGTGGAAGGGATTTTTACCTCTAAAGGCTCGGTCTTTGTCCTGATAAAAGCCATTAAAAGAAAGCCAACCCCCATTCCAATTGCTCCTCCTACTGCTACCTGTCCAAATAACATGCCAATTCCAGCTCCTATAAACATGGATGCTATAAAAAGCAATCCAGAAGGATTTCTTTCTTCTTTTTCAGTCATTATTAACTCCTTCAATAATCTTTATAAATTATATTAAATTATATTAAGAATTTTCACAATGTCAAAATAAAGTTGACTCCAAGCAATGTATTGGTTAAATTTAAGGGGAGAAATTATGAGATGAATATATTTAAAAAATATTTTAAAGGAGGCTTGGGATGATTGGTATAGTGGGTTACGGAGCTTATATCCCCAGATATAGAATTAAAGTTGAAGAAATTGCAAAAGTTTGGGGAACCGATGCTCCGAGTTATAAAAAAGGGCTAATGCTTGAGGAAAAGTCAGTGCCCTATCTGGATCAGGATACAATTACTCTTTCTGTAGAAGCATCAAAGAATGCTTTAAAAAGAGCAGGGATAAACCCTAAGGAGATAGAAGCGGTTTATGTTGGTTCAGAATCGCATCCATATGCAGTAAAGCCCACAGGGACAATAGTTGCTGAAGTTATTGGTGCAACTCCAGAAGTTCATTGTGCTGATTTTGAATTTGCCTGCAAAGCAGGAACAGAGGCGATGCATGTGTGTTATGGATTAGTAAAATCTGGAGACATAAAATACGGGTTAGCTATTGGAGCTGATACTTCTCAGGGAGCACCGGGAGATGCTTTGGAATATTCAGCATCAGCAGGTGCAGCAGCTTTTATTTTCGGGAAAGAGAATATTATCGCAGAAGTTGAGGCTACATATTCCTTTATGACTGATACTCCTGATTTCTGGAGGAGAGAGTATCAACACTATCCCCGTCATGGTGGAAGATTTACCGGAGAGAAGGCATATTTTAAACACATTACAGGAGCTGCCCGGGGAATAATGGAAAAAACCGGCACCAGACCAGAGGATTTTAATTATGTTATTTTTCATCAGCCAAATGGTAAATTCCCTTTAAAAGTAGGTAAAATGCTCGGTTTTTCTCGTGAACAAATAGAACCAGGGTTGCTTGTGCCAAAAATTGGCAATACATATTCTGGTTCATCTCCCCTCGGGTTGACTGCAACTTTGGATATTGCAAAACCAGGGGATAGAATTTTGATTGTATCTTTTGGTTCAGGAGCAGGAAGTGATGCATTTATTTTTAAGGTCACAGAAAGAATAAAAGAAGTTCAGGATAAAGCCCCGAAAACATGGGATATAATCAATGGAAAGAAATTTTATTTAGACTATGGTACTTATGCAAAATTCAGAGGTAAGATTTTAAAAGCATAGAGGAGGATAATATGAGAGAAGTTGCAATAATAGGTGTAGGGATGAACAAATGGGGGGAGCTCTGGGATAAATCTTTGAGAGAAATATTCGTGGAAGCGGCTTTACTGGCAATAGATGATGCAGGAGTTGATCGAATAGATTCCATGTATGTTGGGTCAATGTCTTCTGGTTTATTTACTGAACAGGAACATATAGCTTCTTTACTTGCTGATTACCTTGGAACTTCATCAATTCCAAGCACAAGGGTGGAATCAGCATGTGCTTCAGGAGGATTGGCGCTTCGTCAGGGATTTATTGATGTTGCTTCAGGAATGAATGATGTTGTTTTAGTTGGAGGAGTTGAGAAAATGACAGATGTTACTACTGGTGGGGCAACTTTTGCTTTGGGAACAGCTGCTGACCAGGAATATGAGTGTTATCATGGAGTAACCTTCCCAGGTCTTTATGCATTAATTGCAAGAGCTCATATGCATAAATATGGCACAACGAGGGAACAATTAGCCTTAGTTGCAGTAAAAAATCATAAAAATGGTTCAAAAAACCCATTGGCTCAGTATCCCTTTAAAATTACAGTGGAAGATGTTCTGAAATCCCCCTTGGTTGCAGATCCGTTGAGACTTCTTGATTGCTCTCCAATAACCGACGGAGCTGCAGTAGTTATTTTATGTCCTGTTGAATTGGCGAAAAAATTTAAGAAAGATCCCATTATAAAGATAATAGGCTCAGGTCATGCAACAGACTATATTGCTCTTCATTCCAGAGAAGATATTACCTGGCTTTCTGCTACAGAAAAAGCTGCAAAAAAGGCTTATGAAATGGCTAATAAGAGGCCCGAAGATATTGATTTTGCAGAAGTTCATGATTGCTTTACCATTGCTGAAATTTGTGTAACAGAAGCGCTCGGATTTTTTGAGAGAGGAAAAGGCGGGGAAGCAGTTGAAAAAGGATTGACTGATTTGAATGGGAAAATTCCTATTAATCCAAGTGGAGGATTGAAATCAAAAGGGCATCCAGTTGGTGCAACAGGAGTTGCTCAGGTTGTAGAAGTGGCAAAGCAATTTCGAGAGGAAGCAGGAGAAAGGCAAATTAAAAATGCAAGAATAGCTCTTACCCAGAATATGGGAGGCGCTGGAGGTAGCACGCTTGTCCATATTTTTGAAAAAATATAAAAGGAGGGAAAAATGATAACTCCTCAAAGATATTGGAGAGAAATTCCAAAAAGATATAGATTGGAAGCGGGTAAATGTAAAAAATGTGGTTATATTTCTTTTCCCCCTCGTCTCATTTGCCCTAAATGCAAAAATAGAGAATTTGAGATAATAAGATTAAAGGATGAAGGGAAAATAGTCTCTTTTACCATAATTAGAGTTCCTCCAGAACAATTCTCAGACCAATCTCCTTATGCTATTGGAATAATTGAGTTAAATGATGGGGTAAAAATTTTAGCTCAGATAGTAGATTGTGATTTTGATGATTTGGAAATAGGGAAAAAAGTGAAAATAGAATTCAGAAAAATAAGAAGCGAGGGAGAAGCTGGTATTATTTGTTACGGTTATAAAGCAGTATTAGCATAGCAATTAATAGAACTGAAATTTGAACTTTTATCATTTGTTTGCTAAACTTCTTAAACAGTGAGTGTGAATATAAAAGAGAATCTGGACAGAGTAAGAGAAAGGATTGTAGCTGTATGCAATAAAGTGGGCCGTTCTCCGGATGAGGTAAAAATTGTAGCAGCTACAAAAACGGTTCCTTCTGAGAGAATTAGAGAAGCAATAAAAGCAGGCATCAAAATAATTGGAGAAAATCGTGTTCAAGAGGCTGAAAAGAAAATTTTAGAGTTAAAAGATGAAAATGTAGAATGGCATATGATAGGATATTTACAAAAGAATAAAGTTAATAAAGCCTTAAGACTTTTTAAAATGATTCAATCAGTAACTTCAGTAGATTTGGCCAGGAAAATAAATAATTCTTGTGAAAGAAATAATCAGAAAATGCCTTGTCTTTTGGAAATTAATATAGGAAAAGAGCCCACAAAAGCAGGATTTCTAGAAGAAGAATTATTTGAAAATTTAGAGGAGCTGGCAAAAATGTCAAATTTAGAAATAAAAGGATTAATGGTAATTCCTCCCTTTTTAGAGCCAGAGGAAGTAAGACCATACTTTGCTAAATTGAGAAAAATAATGGAGAAAATTAATGAAATGAAAATATTAAATATCCATCTTACAGAGCTTTCAATGGGAATGAGTCATGACTTTGAAGTAGCAATTGAAGAAGGAGCAACCATGGTAAGGATAGGAACGGCAATTTTTGGACCGAGGGAATAAAAATGATTTTGCTCGGTAATTTTTTGAACGCTTTTGCAAAGATTCTCCATATCATTCTAATAGTCTATATGTGGATTATCATAATCCGGGCGATTCTATCATGGGTTTACCCAAATCCATTTCATCCTTTAGTAAGGACTCTTTATTATTTGACAGAACCTGTTTTAAAACCCCTTAGAAGAATTATTCCTCCCTATAAATTAGGAGGAATAGATTTATCTCCAATTTTTGCAATACTTTTAATTCTCTTTATTGATAATTTTCTGGTCGCAACCATAAGACATTATGCATTGTCTATTTTAAAGCTTAAATAAATTGGAGGAAAAAATGAAATTGACATCTTCGCAAATAAGGGAACAAACATTTAATAAAAAATTTAAAGGCTATGACCCGGAAGAGGTACAACAGTTTCTGAGCTATATAGCAGAAGAATTTGATCTTTATACTCTTGAAAATGAGAAATTAAAAGAAGAGATAGAATCCCTTCAGGAAAAACTGAATGAATATCAGGTTAAGGAAAGTGTGCTACGAGAAACATTGATTGCAGCAAAAAAATTCGCTGAAGAATTGAAGAAGAATGCGCAGAAAGAGGCTGAATTGATTATTAAAGAAGCCGAGATTAAAGCAGAAGAGATTATAAATCAGTCTGCAAAGGAAGTGAGGAGGCTTAAAGAGGAGATCCTTTCTTTAAAAAGAATAAGGAGGGATTTTGAAGTAAAATTGCTAAATTATATTGATTCAGTGCAGCATTTAATTGAGAGTCAGAGGAAAGAAGAAGCTGAGGAGCCAAAAATAGATTTTTTAACAAAAAGTGAGGAATGAGCAGCGGGGAAAAGATTTTTTTAGAAGTAAAGGTCATTCCTGGGGCAAAAAAACAAGCCATAGAGATTCTCTCTCCTAATAGTGTTAAGTTAAAAGTTATTTCGAAACCACAAAGAGGATTAGCCAATCAGGAAGCAATTTCGCTTCTTTCCAATTTTTTGAAAATTCCTAAATCCAGCATAAAAATTGTCAGAGGAGAAAAATCAAGAAATAAAATTTTTTTAATAGAAGGGATTTCAGATATAAATAAAAAATTTGGCATTTGAATTTTGGATTTATTAATTGATATTAGCCTCTTATCGGAGGTAAAGGATGGAATTATATAATCTCGTGAGTTTCGCAGGAATTTTTATCCTTATGGGCTTTGCATGGCTTTTTTCAACAAACAGAAAAGTGATAAACTGGAAAGTAATAATATGGGGCGTGGGACTTCAATTATTTTTTGCTTTATTTATATTTATTGTACCTGCAGGCACAAAAATATTTTTAGCTATTAATAATATTGTTGTAAAAGTTTTAGACTGTGCAACTGCTGGGACTAAATTTCTGTTTGGACGCTTAGCCCTTCCTCCTGGTACAACAAATGAAGCGGGAGAGACTTCTTTGGGTTTTATTTTAGCTTTCCAGGCATTACCAACAATTATTTTTTTCGCCTCTCTTGTTGGTGCTCTTTATTACTTAAAGATAATGCCCTTTTTAATTAGAATTTTCTCTTATGTTTTTACCAAGTTAATGAGAATTTCAGGTGCGGAATCTCTTTGTGTCTCGAGTAATATATTTGTGGGAATCGAGTCTGCTTTAACAATAAAACCCCATTTAGGTGAGATGACAAAATCTGAATTATGCACAATTTTGACTGCAGGAATGGGGACAATTGCATCAAGTGTTATGGCTCTTTATGTTTTTATTTTACAGAAAGATTTCCCAACGATTGCGGGTCACTTAGTGTCGGCATCAGTTCTATCAGCACCTGCCTGCATTGTTATGTCGAAACTGATCTATCCAGAAACTGAAACTCCCACCACTCTTGGTGAAGATGTAAAACCTCATTATGAAAGAGAAGGGAACTTAATAGAGGCAATAATTAATGGAGCTAATAGTGGAACTCGGCTTGTTGTTGGTATTGCGACTTTGCTTTTAGCTTTCTTAGGGATTGTTGCTTTAATTGATCTAATCTTAGGAGCATTTGGTGGGCAACTAAATTCATTGTTTGGATTGAATATTGACTGGTCCCTTAAAGGACTCCTTGGATACATATTTTATCCATTTACTTTAATAATAGGGGTTCCACCATCAGATGCGGTTCAAATAGCTCAGGTTATTGGAGAAAGAACTGTTGCAACAGAGGTTCAATCCTATCAGCATCTTGCTCAATTATTAGCTCAGGGAGCAATTCATAACCCAAGGTCAATAGTAATAACGACTTATGCATTATGTGGATTTGCTCACATAGCTTCTCTTGCTATTTTTGTGGGAGGAATTTCTGCTTTAGCTCCTAAAAGAACAAGAGATCTCTCTCGCCTTGGTTTTCGAGCTCTTCTTGCTGCAACTCTTGCTTGCCTTATGACTGCTGCTATTGCCGGGACTTTTTTCAGTCATAGTTCTATACTTTTTGGAAAATGAAAAAATATTTTTTTTCAATTTTAGTAATTTTTATTTTAGCGTGTAAAATTACAGACCATAAAAACACTTTGGTTATAACAATAGAAAATCAGCCAACAAATCTTGACCCAAGAATAGGAACTGACTCCGCCTCTCAAAGACTTCATCAAATTATATTTAATGGTCTTTTAGTAAGAAATGGAAGAGATGAACTTGAGCCATCCCTTGCTGAGAAATGGGAAAGAGTGGATGATAGAACTTTTATTTTTTATCTTAAAAAGAGAGTGAAATTCCATAATGGTAAAATTTTAGATTCTGAGGATGTTAAATATACCTTTCAGAGTTTTCTTGATAAAAATTTCATATCATTAAGAAAACAGGCATTTAATTTGCTTGAGAAAGTTGAGGTAATTGATAAATGGACAGTGAAATTTATTTTAAAAAAACCTTATTCTTCATTTCTTATAAACCTTACAGTAGGAATAGTCCCAAAAGGAGCTGGAGAGGATTTTCATGATAAACCAATAGGAACAGGTCCTTTTAAATTTCTTTCTCAGGACTCTGAAAAAATTGTCTTGGAAGCTTTCAAAGATTATTTTGAAGGTAAGCCAAAAATTCAAAAACTAATTGTTCGAATAATACCTGATGCAATGACAAGGGCTCTTGAGTTAAAAAAGGGCTCAGTTCACCTTGGTTTTAATGTTCTCCCGCCTGATTTAATTCAATTTCTTTCAAAGGATAAAAAATTAAAAATTATTACAAAACCAGGAACAACATATTACTATCTTGGAATAAATTTAAGAGACCCTATCCTAAGAAATAAAAAAGTTCGTAAGGCAATTGCTCATGCAATAAATAAAAAAGAGATAATATCAAATATCATGAGGGGTTATGCAAGACCTGCAAACAGTGTTCTTGCACCAAGTAATTGGGCATATGAAGGCAGTTTAAATGAATATGAATATAATCCAGAGAAAGCCAAGAAATTGCTTGACGAGGCTGGATATCTGGAGAAAGATAAGAATCCGAGATTCAAAATTGTTTATAAAACCTCAAACTCATCTTTTGGACGCCAGCTTGGTTTGATAATTAAGGATAATCTAAAAAAAGTTGGAATTGATGTTAAAATCAAATCTTATGAATTTGCTACATTCTATTCAGATATAATTAAAGGAAATTTTCAGATTTATTCATTGAGATGGATAGGCGTTTCAGACCCTGATATTTTTTATAATCTTTTTCATTCTCAAAACTTGCCTCCAAAAGGAGCTAATAGAGTTGGATATAATAATCCAATAATTGATGACTTAATAGAAAGAGCAAGGACAACTTATGATAGAGAAGAGAGGAAGAAATTGTATTCTCAGATTCAAAAAATTTTGGCAGAAGACCTTCCATATATTTCTCTTTTTTATGGAGACAATATAGCTGTAATGAACAAGCAAGTTCAAGGAGTAAAAATTTATCCAGCTGGGGATTTTACCTTTTTAAAAAATGTTTGGATTGAAAAATAAATTTTATTTAAAAGGAGGAAAAAATGAAATTTAGAAAAAGTGTAATTTTGCTGGTTATATTTTCTATTTTTTCTCTTTGTTTCCTTTTAAATGCTGATGAGGGAATGTATCTACTTGATCAAATCGATGTAAATCTTTTTATGAAAATGAGAAAAATGGGATTGGAATTGTCCCCGGAGGAAATTTACAACCCAGAAGGAACAGGTCTTGCAAACGCAGTAATTAATATGGGGGCAACTGCCTCTTTTGTTTCACCCAATGGTTTAATAATAACCAACCATCATGTAGCATTTGGTGCGGTCCAGAGAATAAGCACTCCTGAAAAAAATTATATTGAAGAGGGATTTCTTGCTCGAACAATGGAAGAGGAAGTCCTTGCTCCTGGATATATGGCATATGCCCTTCTTTCAATGAGAGATGTAACACAAGAGGTTTTATCTGCTGTGAAAAAGGGAATGGATGATTACGAAAGATATCAGGCAATTGAAAGGAAAATAAAGGAAATCATAAAGAGGGAAGAGAAGGAAGGAAATGTGGAATGTAGAATTGCTTCAATGAATTATGGAAAGCAATATTACCTTTTTAAATATTTAAAAATCAAAGATGTAAGAATTGTGTATGTTCCTTCTCGTTCAATAGGTGAATATGGAGGCGATATTGATAATTGGATGTGGCCTCGGCATACAGGTGATTTTGCTTTTTTAAGAGCCTATGTTGGACCAGATGGTAAACCTGCTGAATATTCCAAAAACAATGTTCCATATCATCCAAAAGTTTATCTTAAAATATCCCGAAAGGGAATAAAAGAAGGCGATTTTACAATGATAATGGGCTTTCCAGGAAGAACCTATAGGAGACTTACTTCTTTTGGACTTAAATATGACCAGGATTTTCGATACCCCTTTCAGATTAAAACAACATCGGATATGATAAAAATTTTAGAAGACTTCTCAAAAAAGGATAAAAGCGCAGAAGTCAAATTAGCCTCCCGAATAAAAGGTTTGAGCAATGTTCTAAAGAACAATCAAGGAATGCTTGAGGGCTTGATTAAAACAAAACTTGTCGAGAAAAAGGAAGAGGAAGAGAAAGCTTTTCTTGAGTTTTTAAAGAAAAATCCTGAATTAGAAAATAAATATGGCTCTGTATTCTCAGAATTAAAAGATTTATATAAGAAATACGAAAATATAAGGAAAAAAAGCACATTCATAAGATGGATGACATATGGAAGTCAAATGCTCAGTTTTGCCCTAACTATAAACAAATGGTCAATCGAGAAGCAGAAAAAAGATATTGACAGAGAACCAGGATATCAGGAAAGAGATTACGAAAGAATTAAATTGCGCATGAAAGTAGCACAGAGAAGTCTTGTGCCAGAAGCTGACAAAAAAATGCTCGAATATTTTCTAAAAAGAGTATTGGAATTACCTGAGGAGCAGAAAATTATGGCACTTGAAAATGTTTTGGCTAAAAGAGGAGAATCTAAGGAAGAGGCTTTGAATGAATTTTTAAGTGAACTTTACACTAAAACAAAACTCTTCTCAGTTGAAGAAAGGCTTAAAATGCTGGAGATGAACAGAAAAGAATTGTTGAAATTGAAAGATCCATTCATTGAGTTCGCAAACGAACTTGAAAAAGAAAGAGAATTTCTTAACAGGAAAGACAAAGAATTCTCCGGAGCCCTATTAAGATTAATGCCTGTCTACATTGAAGGACTTGAGACTTGGAAAAAGACTCCTCTTTATCCAGATGCAAATGGAACTTTAAGACTTAATTTTGGACAGGTAAAGGGTTATTCCCCAAGAGATGCTGTGAAATATCACTATATAACTTCTCTCACAGGAGTAGTTGAAAAACACACGGGAAAAGAACCCTTTGACTGTCCTCAAAAACTTCTTGAAGTATATCATAATAGAGATTTTGGAGTTCATATTGATAAATATATAAATGATATCCCTGTTAATTTCCTGACAACCAATGATAGCACTGGTGGGAATTCTGGAAGTCCAGTTCTAAATGGCAAGGGAGAATTGGTTGGACTTCTTTTTGATGGTAATTATGAAGCGATGTACAGTGATTATTATTTTGACCCCAGATTAACCCGGAGCATAAATGTTGATATTCGATACGTTTTATTCATAGCAGAAAAGATTGACAGAGCTTTTAATGTCCTAAAAGAACTCACAATTGTAGAATAAATAAGAATTTGGTTAATCTCATTTGGTCTCTGGCATTTTAAGCTTAAACCAAATTAATGACAGTGGAAGAAAACAAACAAAAAGTATATACAGAGGGCTATTACACACAAAAATTATCCGGTAAACACCTGCAACTGTGTTATGAAATTGCTCCACCCAGGGTAAAGAGATATCTTGAAGCGGAAATTGAATTTGTTTTAAAAAAGATAAAGTCCT
>CAZWBN010000012.1:11524-20518 GCA_964632095.1 uncultured Clostridia bacterium
AGTGCTTTTTTCGAGTTACTCTGAACGCTTTTGGAAACATAGACTCGAGTGGTTTCGACTTCAAGCAAAATACGAACTTATTGGAGAAATTGATGAAGATGCTACAGGAAATGGTGTTATTGTTTGTAAAGATGGATTTAAAGCTGTCACAGTTGGTCCGAAAGATTTCCTCTCTTTAATTTCAGGGCTTAATATTCATCTAATAATCACGGAAGTAGATGATTCTAGTATTTTCTATGAAATAAAAGCCTTACATGAAAAACAATAAAATCCTTTATTTCTGTAAATTGATACCTTAACTTGACAATGGTATTAAAAAATGTTAATTTTCTTACAGAAGATGTACCGTATCCTTAACAAATAAAAAATGGAAAAAATCATAGAATCATATCCAGCAAGTCATGCCCTTTTTGGTGTCCTTGACCGTAATTTAAGGAAAATCGAGAAAAAATTAAAGGTGAATTTAGTTGTCCGAGGAGATAGGGTTTTTATAGATGGGCCTGATAAAAATGTGGAATTTGCTAAAATTTATTTTGATAAAATAATGGAATTGATCAACGAAGGCTATTCTCTAAAAGAAGATGATTTTCATATTGCTCTTGATCTATTAAAAGAGAATAGGTCTTGCAATTTAAAAAATTTCTTCCCTCTTTCCACTCTTCATTTAACTCGGAGGTCTGTAAAACCGAAAAGTTTAAATCAACAACATTATATTCAAGCTATTAAGAGATATGATTTAGTGTTCGGTATCGGACCTGCGGGCACAGGAAAAACTTATCTTGCAATGGCTTTAGCATTGAGCGCTTTGAACAATAAAGAAGTAACACGAATTATTCTAACTCGACCAGCAGTTGAAGCGGGAGAAAAACTTGGCTTTCTTCCAGGAGATATGTATCAGAAGGTAAATCCTTATTTAAGACCCCTTTATGATGCTCTTTTTGATTTATCTGATACTGAAGTTGCGACAAGACTTATTGAAAGAGGAATAATTGAAATAGCTCCATTAGCTTATATGAGAGGGCGAACTCTTAATGATGCATTTATAATTTTAGATGAAGCTCAGAATACCACACAGGAGCAAATGAAGATGTTTTTGACTCGAATAGGTTTCAATTCTAAAGCTGTAGTAACCGCGGATATTACTCAAATAGATTTGCCCCAGCCCAAAAAGTCTGGAGTCCTCCAAGCCATACAATTACTTTCAGATATAGATGGTATTGCTTTTGTCTATTTTAACGAAAAGGATGTAGTTCGTCACCCTCTTGTTCAAAAAATCATTCAAGCTTATGAAGGAATAAAAGAAAAGTCAAGAAAAAAAACGAGTCACCTCCCTCCAATTAAAAAATGAGTTTCCTTTCCTTTAAGAATCTTACCAATATAAAATTATTCAAAATTCATCTTCGGTCTCCTAAGAAAGAATTAATGCTTCGGGCTTCTCAAAAATTAACTTACAAACAGGTTTTATTAGTTGTTCTTGTAAGTTTTATTTGCGTGTTGGCTTTAAGCTATTTTTTAACATATTTACCCAGTCGTTCTCTCCCGGAATTAAAAGTTGGAGAAATAGCTTCCCGTGATATAACTGCTCCTGTTAATATGACAATTCAAGATAAAGAAGGTACAGAAAGAAGAAGAAAAGAAGCTGTAGAATCAGTCCTTCCAATATATTATCTTGACCCGGCTGTTCTAAAAAACACAATAAGTGACATCAGAAGTTTATTTCAGTATGGGAGAGAGAAAATTATAAAAAATGGGAAGAAACCCGAGGAAATAGCAAAAATCTTGGGAGAGAATTTTAAGATAGAAATGCCTTTAGAAGAGATAAAAAAATTAATCCATGTGAAATTTGACCCATCCATAGAGGAAGCTCTTATTGAAATTATAAAAAAAATCTTTTCCAAGGGCGTGCTACTAAACAAGGATCTTCTTACGCATGGAGAAAAAGAAAAGGGATTGACGCTTGTCTATGAAAAAAATAAAGAAAAGAATATTAAAGTAAATGACATTCTTGATTTAGAAGAAGCAAAAAATAAAGTAAGAATGGAAATAGAAAATTTGGATATTGGAACAGAGGAAAAAAAGCTTCTAGAAAATTTAGCACAGCTTTTCCTAACCCCAAATGTTAGATATGATAGAGCTGAAACTGAGGCAAGAAAAAGCTTTGCTGCTTTAACCACTGAACCAGTTTATTATAACTTAAAAAAGGGAAAAATAATTATAAGAAAAGGAGATGAAGCTTCCTCAGAAACAGTTAAATTAATAAAAGCGGTAAATTTGAATTTGAAAAGAGAACCAAGCTGGTTAATAAATTCAGCGGGCATATTCCTCTTATTCAGTTTTCTATTTGTTGCTTTATGGTTTTATTTAAAATCCGTTCTCGGTAGAGAGGAGTTAATCAGTCGATTTTTAATGTTTGGGCCTGTGCTTGTTTTAAGCACGATTTTCTACAAATTTTTTATCTTCCTTACCAATTTGATAAGCCAGAATACAAACTTTTCCCCTTTTAATATAGGGGAAGTATACAGATTTATTCTTCCATATTCAATGGGAGCCCTATTATTCACTTTCCTTACTACCCCTCAACTGGCTATTTTATATTCAATTATTCATACTATAGTTGTTGGCTATTTATTTAAAGGAAATTTTGAGCTCGCAATTTTTAGTTTTATCACCAGTCTTGCAGCAATCTATGGAATTAAATATTACCAATCGAAGAAAAAAGCTTCTTTCTTTAAAACTGGATTATTCGTAATAACCCCGGTAAATTTATTTATAATAACTTCTCTAAGTTTAATAGGTGAAAAATTTGCATTAACTGGCTTATTTTTTGGTGAATTGTTAATGAGTTTCCTTGGAGCAATATTTGCTTCAATTATTGCGACTTCTCTTTTTCCTCTTTTTGAATATGTGTATGGAATTGTAACTGATGTGAGATTATTGGAGCTTTGTAATCTTGATTTACCCATTTTTCGTCAAATGGCTCTTGAAGCTCCTGGAACTTATCACCACTCATTGATGGTTGCATCCCTTGCTGAAGAAGCTGCTAATGCTTTAAAATTAAACCCCCTTTTAATCCGAACAGCTGCACTTTATCATGATATAGGAAAATTAAAAAGACCAGAATATTACATCGAAAATCAAGCATCTAATCCAAATGTTCATAGAGAATTGACCCCCAGAATGAGTGCTTTAATTATAATCAATCATGTTAAAGAAGGGGTGGAACTCTCCAATAGACTTAAATTACCCTCTAAAATAAAAGAAATTATTCAGCAACATCACGGTACATCATTGATACGTTACTTCTATCATAAAGCAAAAGAAACATATGGCTCCAAAGTTGGGAAAATGGAGGAGGAAGTTTACCGATATCCTGGACCAAAACCTAAATCCAAAGAAGCAGTATTGATTATGCTTGCGGATTCGGTAGAAGCTGCTTCACGAAGTTTGAAATCTCCTACACCTGAAAACTTCAAAAAAGTGGTGAAAAATATATTCGATAATTATTTAGCAGACGGGCAATTTGACGAAGCAGATATAACATTAAAGGAATTGATGTTAGTGGCGTCTTCTTTTGTTCAAACATTGAGCAGAGCTTATCATCCGAGAGTAGAATATCCAGGGTTTGAATTTGAAAAAGTAAATTCAGATAAAAAGAAAAATAAAAAGTGAAAATTAATGTTTTCAATTTACAAAAAAAATATTGGGTGAATGAAAAAAAATTAAGAAAATTATTAAAAAACTTAATAAATTTTTATAATCTTAAGAATGTTGAAATTACACTTGCTTTAGTGGATAATAAAACAATTAAAAAACTTAATAAAAAATTCTTAAAAAGAGATTATCCAACCGATGTTTTAAGTTTTCCTATAAATGAAAATACAATAGAAGGAACATATTATTTAGGAGATATTATCATTTCAGTGCCTCAGGCATTTAATCAGTGTTTTAAGTTAAATCATGGACTTGGAAGAGAGATTGAAATATTGACAATCCATGGTTTTTTACATTTAATAGGGTATGACCACGAAACTGATAAAGGTGAAATGAGAAAAGAGGAAGAAAAGCTTCAGAGAAATTTTTTAAAAATTGAATAAAGGGGAGTAAAATGGATTCCGAACCTTTACTATTAATATTTTGTATTTTTTCTTTTATTATTGCTTTTGCAATTTCCCTTTTCGAGATTTCCTTTCATTCATTCTCCCGCATTTCTTTATCACATTTTTTGAGAAACAAAAATCTAAAATTTGACATAATAGAAAAGTATGAAGATATAGTCTTTTCTCTTAAAGCATTAAATAGATTTACTCAGTTGTTATTTTTTATTTTGTTCTTCACAGCTTTTCCAAAAGTGAAGGGATGGCTCTGGTTACTTCTTTTATGTTCTCTTGGAATATATATTTTATTTTTTGAGTTTTTACCAAGATTGCTGAATTATTTTAATCGAGAAACCAGTTTGAATCTGTTTTTACCTTTTGTAAGGGCTATACTCCTGTTTACTACTCCTTTTTTACTGGTTTTAAGACTATTAAAGCCAAAAATTAAAGGCATTAAAATCGAAGGCGATATAGAGGAACAGATTAGGCTCTTTATAGGTGAAGGTGAACAGGAAGGTATTATAGAGAAAGAAGATGGGAGATTAATTAAAAGTGTAGTCGAGTTTGGAGATACCCTTGTTAAAGAAATAATGACTCCAAGAATTGAGATGGCTTGTATAAAGAAGAATGCTACCATTAAAGAGTTAAAAGATTTAATTCTAAAAGTAAAACATTCAAGAATTCCTGTTTATAAAGAGAGAATTGATGATATTGAAGGAATTATTTTAGCGAAAGATTTATTAAAATTTTGGGGTGATAAATATTCTAAATCTCCAATAACACCCCTCATAAGACCAGTTTTTTTTGTCCCAGAATCAATGAACATATCAGAACTTTTACGGGAATTTCAAAGACGCAGACAGAAATTAGCAATAGTTGTAGATGAATATGGAGGTGTATCTGGTTTAGTCACCATGGAGGATATTGTGGAAGAAATAGTTGGAGAAATTAAAGATGAATATGATGAGGATAAAGAGACTATAGTTGATGAAAAACAGGGGAGGTATTTGATTAAGGGAGATACAGAAATAAAAGAGCTGGAGAGAATTTTTCAAATAGAGTTAGAGGATAAAGAGTACAATACAATTGGAGGATTAATTACTCACACATTAAATAGATTGCCTTCAAAAGGAGAAATTATTGATATTAAAGGATTAACAATAGAGATAGTTGATGTTGATGAGAAAAGAATAAAAAAAGTAAGAGTGAGAAAATCAGAGAGAATAGAGGAGAACGAGGATGAAAGAGAACAGGAAGTATAAATCAGGATATGTAGCATTAATAGGACGTCCAAATGTGGGGAAATCTACTCTATTAAACAATATGTTGGGCAGAAAAATTGCTATAATATCTGATAAGCCCCAAACCACCCGTAATCGAATTTTAGGGATTAAAACAACTGAAAAAGGACAGATTGTTTTTGTAGATAATCCAGGTATTCATAAACCTCTTTTTAAACTCAATGAAAAAATGATGAGCTATGTTTATTCATCTCTTGAAAGCTGTGATTTAATAGCACTTATTATAGATGCCACCCAAAAATATGGAAGAGGAGATGAGTTTGTAATTAATACTCTTAAAAAAATAAAGACTCCGTGTTTTCTCCTTATTAATAAAATCGACCTAATTGGAAAAGACAAAATTCTTTTAATAATAGACCACTATAAGGACTTATTAAATTTTAAGGAAATCATTCCAATCTCTGCTTTGAAGGGTACAAATCTTGATTTATTCGAAGAAAAAATTTATGAGTATCTACCAGAAGGAGAAAAACTTTATCCTGAAGATGTGATTTCTGACCAGCCTTTGAAATTTCAAATATCTGAAATCATAAGAGAAAAAGTTCTTCACTATACAGAGGATGAATTGCCATATGTTACAGCTGTATTGGTTGAAAAAATGGAGTCAAGAAATAACTTAGTTTACATTGCAGCGACAATTTTTGTTGAGAGAGAATCACATAGAAAAATAGTTATAGGTCATAAAGGTAGCCTTATTAAGACAATCGGGATTAAAGCCCGGAAAGAATTAGAATTTGTTTTACAAAAAAAGGTTTTTCTGAATTTAAAAGTCGCTGTTAGAGAAAAATGGAGAGATTCCCCTGCTCTTCTTAATTTATTAGACCAGCAACAATCCTCTGATTGATTAGTTAGTGCAATCCGGGCATTTCAACAGTTTTTGGATAGAATTTGAGACTATGTGGTATTGAAATTTTCTTAGAAATAAAACTGGTCTCCCTTCTTTTTACAATTCCACTTGTAGTTCTCTCGAAATATAATAAATAGAATAACTTATGTCTTTTTTAAATCAAATTTCTGAGGAAACTTCTGAAAAAATCCACTAAATTGCCATTAGAAAATATTATTCAAAAAGAAACCCTCCATGGTATGAGGCTTTCACATGAAAATTGATTTCACCCATTGGGTGAAAACCTCAACCAGAAGGGCGTTAATATGATACAACAAGGAATACTTCCTTTCAAATTAGATACGGCAAAGAGACAATTTTTAAAACAGAATACAACTTAATACTATGTAAACATTTGTTTACATTTTTGACAAATTTTGTCATTTTTGGGGATAAATTTTACAGATTTTTAATTAGTGAGGGGGTAAGAGGGGCATTTAGGAGAATGGGCTTAGTTTTTTAAGTTATTGATTTTATTAAAGTTTCAAGAAATTTAAAAAAATTTTCAAGTTTTTTAGGTTTTTTAGTACTAAATTATATGGAGGGAGAAAAAATGGAAAGAGCGTTGAGGTTGAGGGGGCTTACGACAGCAGACAAAAGGTTTAGTTTTTTATTATTGAACTATTCGAGGCAACCTTATTTTCTTCATTCGATAAAGCTGAGGTGGTGGTTTCGTGGTGATGGGGGCCAGAGGAGTTTCAGTTTAAGGAAGGCAATTAATAGATGGATTAATAATTTGGTATATGAATTTGGGGCATATTATTTAGATTTTTTAGAGCCTAAGGAGGTATTATACAGGGAGATAGAGGAAGGTAGAGATTTAAGGGACATTATTCGGATAGAGGCTGAGGTATATTATTACAGAGAGTATGGAGAGAAGAGAGTATTAAGATTTATGATACTTTAGATTTCCCGCCGCCCTCTCCCTTCTTTTGCTTGCCACTGCCTCCCTTTTGGGGAAGGGAGAGGGTAATTAAAGGAAAAGGATGAGGGAAGAGAAGGTACTGATAATTGAGGACGATGAGAACACGAGGAAGCTTGTGAGGGAGATGCTGCAGAGAGAGGGGTTTCGATGCAGGACAGCTGGGGATGGCAGAGAAGGGCTTAAGATATTCGATTTAGAGAATCATTTCTCATTAGTTTTAGTGGACATTAAGATGCCGGGAGTGAGTGGGCTTGAGGTATTAGAGAAGATAAAGCGCAGGGCACCGGAGACAGGGGTTATTATTCTCTCAGGTATAACAGAGGTTGATGTTGCTGTGGAGTCGATGAGGAGGGGAGCGGATGGATACATTACCAAGCCATTCAAATTAAAAGAATTGATAGCAGTAGTGGAGAAGGTGGTGGAGAAGAGGAATCTGTTACTGGAGCGAAGGAGGCATGAGGAAGAGTTAAAGAGGATAGTTATAGAGAGGACGAGGGAGCTTAGGGAGGCGATAAGAGAGTTGAATGAGATATACGAGGCAACGATAGAGAGTTTTGTTAAGGCATTGGATTTTAGGGAGGCTGAGACACAGGCTCATTCGAAGAGGGTATGTGCGTATGCACGGATTTTAGCGAAGGAGATAGGGATAAGGGATGAGAGGGAGCTTTCGGATTTAGAGCGAGGAGCGTTGCTTCATGATATTGGGAAGATAGGGATACCTGACAGGATACTGAAGAAGCCAGGTGCTCTAAGCGAGGAGGAATGGGGATGGATAAAGAGGCATCCTATTTTAGGATATAAGATAGTTAAAAACATTCCTGCCTTAAAGAATAGCACACAGATTATACTTTTTCATCATGAGAGGCACGATGGAAAGGGGTATCCATTTGGTTTAAGAGGGGATGAGATACCGATTGAGGCGAGGATTTTTGCAGTGGTGGATGCTTTTGAGGCGATTACATCGGACCGACCGTATCGGAAAGCGAGGAGTTTTGAGTATGCGAGAGAGGAGATAAGGCGGTGGGCAGGAAGACAATTTGACCCTGAGATAGTGGATACTTTCCTCTCTATCCCTGTTTCAAAATTTAAAGAGGAAAGGGATAGGATAGAAATAAATCTGCAGGCAGGATGAAAAAATTAAAAATTTAAAATACTTTATACATTAAAAGCGCAAAATTTACTGCCAAAAATCTTTAGTGGAACAAATTAAGAAAGAACTCCTGAATATCTCATCACTGCTTTTATTTCCTCTTTTTTATCCTCGGATAATGGTAAAAGAGGACTTCGAGGAGGTCCCCCATAAAAACCGAGCAGGTCAAGTGCATATTTTATTGAAGGAATACCATGTTTTCCTGTCAAGGCATTATTTAAAGGAACAAGTCTTAATTGGAGATTCCTGGCTTTTTCTAAATCTCCTGATTTGACATATTCAAAGATATCAATACATTGCTGGGTTGCAACATCTGCAAGAGCTAAAATTCCACCTTTTGCACCGAGAATTAATCCAGGATAAAAAACACTTCCAGCACCAACCAAAATATTAAAATCTTGTGGAACTTGGCGAATTACATCACTCAGAAAATTAAGGTTTCCAGAACTATCTTTTAATCCTATTATATTTGGATGTTCTGAAAGTTCAGCAATCAATTCAGAAGCAACCTGTATTCCGGTAAATTTTGGGACATTATAGATTATTATTGGTTTTGGTGAAGATTCTGCAATTTTTAAATAATAATTCTTAAAAGATTCAGTATTCATATTTGGCTTATAATAGTGTGGAGTTTTGAT